>CABSEJ010000286.1 GCA_902476765.1 uncultured Blautia sp. | reverse complement strand
GGAGGACAGCACCAGTTTTTGCCATACATATGGCAGGTATTGACGGCACACATCTGGCGTACATCCGGCATAAGCTGAATAGTGGAACAATCCAGGGGAGCAACATGGGTAAAACCTGCAGCCTGTCCCAAACTCTGTAATTTTTTTATATCGAGCATCATTTATCACATCCTTTCCTCAAGCTCTGGAAATTCCAGTTCATCTACAAAACAGTCCTGGAATTCAGGAAGGGATGCCAGTTCCAGGAAATCTATTTCATTCATCAGATTTGCAGTTATCGCTAACTCTTCTTTGTTTAACAGAGAAATTTTTGCACCCTCACCGGCAGCATTTCCTACAGGAGTGATGCGGTCCCTTAAAATTCCCGGCAGAAGGCCGATATCACAGGCACTTTGGGGTTCCATATAATTGCCAAAGGCCCCGGCGATATAAACCTGGGAGATGTCCTTGTGGGTAATGGCTAAATGTTTTTCCAACAGCAGGATTCCTGCTGCAATAGCTCCTTTGGCAAGCTGTACCTCCCGTACGTCTTTCTGGGTAAGGTACACAGAGTTATCCTTCGGGTCAAAGAGGAAGGCAGGCAGGTTGTCTATCCGGGTCATATGGGAAGCCATGTTCCGGAGCCGATTTGCTTTCCCCTCTGATTCTGAATTTCCGGCGGGTTCTGTGGGTTTATCCGGCTCCCATACCTCTTCCTTATCCAGAAGCCGCCCGGTTTCATCAATAAGCCCGGCCCGCCGCAGACAGGCGATAGTATCTATCAGGCCGGAACCGCACAGGCCTTTAGGGCGGCCGCCGCCTATAACCGAAAAGGAAAAGCTGTTTCCATCAAAGAAAAGGTGGTCAATAGCCCCTTGGGCTCCACGCATGCCGCAGGTGATTTTTGCCCCCTCAAAGGCAGGACCGGCGGCAGTGGAGCAGCATACCAGCTTGTCTTTATTTCCCAAAACTAACTCTCCATTGGTGCCGATGTCCAGCATTAAGGTGATTTCTTCTTTTAAATCCGGCCGCAGAGCCAGCAGGCATCCCATAGTATCTGCGCCTACGAACCCGGCGATAACGGGAAGAAACAGCAGTTCTCCCTGAGGGTGAATCCCAATCTGAAAATCAGCGGCTTTTTCCCTGCGAAGGCCTTTTTCATAAGGCTCATAAGGGGCACGGACCAGGGATTCCATAGGAAGTCCGAAGAAAATGTGGTGCATACAGGTATTCCCTACAAAGCAGACCAGAGTTATTTTTTCCCTGGAAATATGGGCCTTTTTCACCAGTTCGCCAATAAGGCTGTCCACAGCCCTGTGGATGCAGTCAGACAATTCCTTTGGCCCATGCTCCAGCACATAGTTGGCCCGGGAGATTACGTCTGCCCCGTAGGCGGCCTGAGGATTCAGACTGCTGGCTGTACACAGCTCTTTTCCCCTCTGTCCGTCCAGAAGATAGGCAGCAATGGTGGTAGTGCCTATATCAAAGGCAGCCATATAATAATCCTTTACCTCCAGTATGTGAGGAAACTGAGGTGAAAAGGGAACCTGTCGAATATAGGAGGTAGTGAGAATCTGATGTTTCAGGCGGCTGCCGCTGGTG
>CABSEJ010000285.1 GCA_902476765.1 uncultured Blautia sp. | reverse complement strand
AATGAAAATTCATTCTACGTCATTATGCTGAAAATGAATGTGCCAGTACACTAGGCAGAGAATAAATTCAGATAACAGGAGGATAAGAGATGTATGATGTGATAATTATAGGTGCAGGCGTTACAGGCTGTGCTACTGCAAGGGAACTTTCCAGATACAGGCTGAAAACACTGGTGGTGGAGAAGGAGGAGGATGTTTGCTGTGGAACCTCCAAGGCCAACAGCGCCATTATCCACGCTGGTTTTGACGCAGAGCCGGGAACTTTAAAGGCCAGGATGAATGTCAGGGGAAACAGGATGATAAGGAGTCTGTCTAAGGAACTGGATTTTCCCTTTCAGGAGAACGGTTCACTTGTCCTGTGCTTTCAGGAAGAGGATATTCCTAAGCTGGAGGAGCTGAAAAGAAAAGGAGATGCCAACGGCGTAGAGGGACTGGAAATTGTCAGAGGGAAGAGAATCTGGGAGCTGGAGCCCAATCTTTCTCCGGAGGTGAAAGCTCTTTTATATGCGCCTACGGGAGGGATTGTATGTCCCTTTAAGATGACCATTGCCCTGGCAGAAAACGCCAGTGTAAACGGCGTAGAATTTGCCTTTGATACGAAAGTGGAGGAGATAAAGAAAACGAAACAGGGGTATCAGGTTATTACCCATAAAGGGACATTTGAAGCCCGCTGCCTGATAAACGCCGCAGGAATTTACGGGGATGTGTGGAATAACAGGGTAAGCAGGCGGAAGCTTTCTATTACGCCCAGAAAAGGAGAATACTGCCTTCTGGATAAAAAGGCCGGGGATTTTGTGTCCCATACGGTCTTCCAGCTTCCCACCAAGATGGGAAAGGGGGTTCTTATTACCCCCACGGTTCACGGAAATCTGCTGGTAGGCCCTACGGCAGAAGATTTGGATAATAAAGAAGGTGTGAATACCACAGCGGAAGGTCTTTCCAAAGTGGCGAAGCAGGCCAGAATCAGTGCCGAAAAAGTGCCTCTTCATATGGTCATTACTTCCTTTGCAGGGCTGAGAGCCACAGAGGCAGGAGGGGATTTCGTGCTGGGAGAAGCAGAGGATGCTCCCGGATTTTTCAATGCAGCAGGTATAGAATCCCCCGGATTGTCCAGCGCTCCGGCTATCGGAGAATATCTGGCACAGCTGGTAGCCGGAAAGCTTCAGGCTCAGATAAAAGAAAATTTTGTGTCTGAGAGAAAAGATATTCCCTGCGTGGCTCAGGCAACACCGGAAAGACTTCAGGAGCTTTTGAAGGAAAATCCGGCTTACGGCAATGTGATATGCAGGTGTGAGACTGTCACAGAAGGAGAAATTCTGGCAGCCATCTACAGACCCTTAGGAGCAAAATCCCTGGACGGTGTAAAACGCAGAACAAGAGCGGGAATGGGAAGATGCCAGTCCGGCTTCTGCGCACCCAGGGTTATGGAGATTCTGGCAAGAGAACTTCGCAAATCTCCTTTAGAGCTGACAAAAGCAGGGGGAAGTTCCAGGCTGCTTACAGGAATGCTGAAGGACCAGGCAGACCAGGTAAATGGGGAAAACATGGAGAAGAACAGCATCTTCCGGGAAGGTGCGGAAGAGACTGCTGGTGAAAATAAAGAGAAAGACAGCCTGGGAAACAGAGACGGAGAAGGGAGATAGAAGGATGAATACATATGATTTGATTATAATCGGCGGGGGCCCTGCAGGACTGGCGG
>CABSEJ010000284.1 GCA_902476765.1 uncultured Blautia sp. | reverse complement strand
ATTTCGCTACAAGCTGAGATATCTGGCTGAGAAATACAGTGTGACCGGCTGGGCGCGAAACGAATATGATGGCTCCGTCTCCACTGAATTGCAGGGACTGGAAGAAGATATTGACAAGATCCTGCAGGCACTTTACAATGACCGTTATATAGAGATTGACGATATCCGAAAACGCAGTCTTCCGGTTGATGAGGAAGAGTATGGATTCGGAGTCAGATACTAGAGGAGGACGTACGGATGGACGAATTATACCAGGCAATTGAAGAGAAGATCAAGGCAGCAGGATACCCGAGAGAGATTTCCGGTCAGGCTGTTTACGAAGATATCTGTGATCAGATCGAAGGAAAAGAAAACGGCAGTTATGTATTACTGTCCAAGTTTGAGGATGATGTGATCTTTGAATATCACATTACCATTATGGATCATGAATTTAATCTTGGAATTCTTACCATGAGACTTCCGGAAGGTGTATATGCAGCAAATTTTGATGAGGATTGAGGACTACTGTTTGACGATAACATTCCGTGGACAGTAAAACGAACCGAGCGGGTGAGAGCCTGCTCTTTTTACATAGAATGAGAGAGTTTATCTCTGTAAATCTAAATATCAAAAATACACAGGGGGATTACTATGTGGATTCTGTATGCGGTGGGATCTTCGTTTTTTGCAGGAATCACAGCAATTCTTGCAAAGTGTGGAATTCAGAAAACGGATTCTGATGTGGCAACAGCTGTGAGGACGATCGTGGTGCTTTTGTTTTCCTGGCTGATGGTATTTGTAACAGGAACAATGTCCGGAATAAAGGACATAAGCGGAATGACTTTGCTGTTTCTTGTGCTTTCCGGTCTGGCAACGGGAGCATCCTGGCTTTGTTATTTCCACGCATTGCAAAAAGGAGACATCAATAAAGTTGTACCGATTGACAAATCAAGCACGATCCTGACGATTCTTCTGGCTCTGATTTTTCTTCATGAAGGCCTGTCCTGGGCAAAAGCGGGCTGTGTTTGTCTGATCGGAATCGGAACCATGATGATGATAACCAGAAAGGAAACGACAGATGAGACAACTGCGAAAGATGGGAGCTGGCTCATATATGCGGTACTGTCGGCAGTATTTGCAAGTCTGACAGCAATTCTTGGAAAGATTGGAATTTCCGGGATTGATTCAAGCCTGGGTACTGCGATCCGTACAACAGTTGTTCTTGCAATGGCATGGCTGATGGTATTTATGAAAGGAAAACAGCATGAGGTTGGAAAAATCGAGAAAAAAGAACTTCTTTTTATCGGACTTTCCGGAATTGCGACCGGAGCATCCTGGCTGTGTTATTATCGGGCATTGCAGGAAGGCCCGGCGAGCGTTGTTGTGCCGATCGATAAGCTGAGTATCCTCGTGACAATTGCTTTTTCCTGGATTGTTTTCCACGAAAAACTGACACAGAAAGCTGCTGTTGGTGTGGTACTGATCACACTGGGAACAGTAATTATGACGATGGTGTAGAATCTATGCTTCATCTGGCTCAGAGAATCTACAATCTTCTCGATGAGATAAAAATAATGTAGAGCTGTTGTGATTACTGAGAAATCAAGAAAATCAGTAGCACAGCAGTCTTTTTATATATTGTACGGTCGATATGGTTATGCTATAATACACACTAGATTAATAGGTTAAAAAGGAGCATTTTATAGTGAGTATCCATGATAAATATAAAGTATTACAGCAGAACCTGAAAGATATGGGA
>CABSEJ010000283.1 GCA_902476765.1 uncultured Blautia sp. | reverse complement strand
CATAAAGTCAATATCCTTTACATGCTCTTCTTTGTTTAAGATTGCCTGATACAGGTGTGCAATGCTCCATCTCTGAGGAATATGGTAGGCAAAAAGCTGTGTCAACTCTTCACTTGCCTGCTCGGTCATGGTGTTTCTCCAGGTACGGAAGGGCACCATGAGATTTCCTGCTTTATCAAAGGGCATATAACCATGCATCATTGCGCTGAAACCCAATGCAGCCAGTTTTTTTACCGGTACGCCGTATTTTTCCTTTACATCTCTTACCATGTCCTGATAGCTGTCCTGGATTCCCTTCCAAATTGCTTCCTCACTGTAAGTCCAGATATTATTTACCAACTGATTTTCCCATTCATGGCTTCCTGATGCAATAGGTTCATTTTTCTCATTTACCAGAACTGCCTTGATTCTGGTAGAGCCCATCTCAATACCCAGAACCGCCTTTCCGTTTACTACCGTACTTTTATTTGCTTCCAAACTCATGTATGTAACCTCCTTATGGCTTACGAATTCTTCTTAACCTCTATTATACATACTTGTACGGTTGTAATGCTACTTGTTTTTCACACAATCTCGTCTAAAAATACGCCGCAAAACGGACGGATCCGCTCTCTCCAGACTCCCAGGGAATCCGGAACAGAATACCCGAAAAGCCAGGCTGTAATCTCTGAAATCTCAAGGGAAATATCTGCCTTTTCTTTGCTCTCTGACTTCTCCTCTGCTTTTGGGCAAATCCTTTTTGCCCCAGAGCTGCTCCGGTTGATCGTCCATTTCCAAAGGCCTGCATTTTCCGGTAAAATTCTGTCCTCAACCCCCAAAATTACCGTATATTCCTCCTTTTCCGCCGTTTCCCTTAAACGGATACAGGAAAGAAACTCCGGCAGATTGACAATTCTTCCCATAATGGCAGGAGTAGCATCTCCCTGAAGCCGACTGTAATTTTCTTCACAAAACAGCAGTCTTTCCTCCGGCTTGTCCATTCCCCAGTAAGCCTTCATTCCCGCAAGGGTATCTTTTTCAAACAAAAGCTCCAGACAGCCGTTTTCACTTTCGATTTCTCTTTTCAGTCTTTCTATATAGGAGAAATCTCTTTTGGCATAGACCTCATATCTTTTGGAAAGCCAGGCTTCCATATAAGCAGCGGCTGCCTGCAAATCTCTGTTCTCCGCTCTTCTAAGCTGCAGATTGGAGAATTTCTCCTGTTGCAGCTCCCGGCTCTGCTTTTTATAAATATAAGTAAAATCAAAAGGCAGATACAGGGCTTCAAAGGCAGGCATGAGAAAACAGAAGGGCATGCCCTCCTCTCTCATATCCTTCAGCGCCTTTTCCATAAGCTGCCTCATATAGCCCTTTCTTCTGCTGTTTTTGTCCGTTGCCACGCCTACAATATAATCGCAAACCGCCGTTTTTTCTCCCATCTGGAGCAGATAGGGATTGCGATGCAGCATGGACAGAATCTGTCCCCCCTCTTCCAGAACCAGCAGCCTGTTATCCCTGGTCTTCTCTGTATAATAATAATCCCGGAAACAATCCGAATCTTCCGGAAACGCCTGTTCCCAAAGCTCTCTGCTTCGGTTCTTTTCCTCTTTGTTTAAATAATGAAGCATCTTATCCGCTCCTTTCCAAGACCTTATTCTCCCTGAAAATCAATCTGCCGGATTTCGTATTTCCGTGCAAAATCCAGTGGATTGTAGGACATTTTGGCCTTCCTTAAACCTTCGATTCCCAGGTCGTCCTCTCTGTTAATTAAATGCACTTCCGGGAATTCATGGACTAAAAACTGCTGGTTAATATACTGATACAGACCTCT
>CABSEJ010000282.1 GCA_902476765.1 uncultured Blautia sp. | reverse complement strand
AACCGTGCCGGTGTGGAGCTGATTGGAGGACAGGAGGGTGCGGACCCGGCCTCTGTGGTGTATGACGCTATTGCAGCGGCTAAGGCCAGGAACGCAGATGTGCTGCTGTGCGATACTGCAGGACGTCTCCACAATAAGAAGAACCTGATGCAGGAACTTGGGAAGATTTACCGAATAATCGAGAAGGAATACCCGGAAGCTTATCTGGAAACCTTAGTGGTTCTGGATGGTACTACGGGACAGAACGCTTTGGCTCAGGCCAGACAGTTTAATGAGGTGGCGGATGTGACAGGAATCATCCTTACCAAGCTGGACGGTACAGCAAAGGGCGGAATCGCCGTGGCAATTGAATCTGAATTAGACATTCCGGTGAAATACATCGGTGTAGGTGAGACCATTGATGATTTACAGAAATTTGATTCAGACGAGTTTGTCAACGCTTTATTTAATACAGGCTCCGGTAAGGAGCAGGATATGGCTATATAGGAGAAAGAAGGTAAAAGCAAATGCTTACATTAGACAAATTTGAGGAGGCTTCTGAAATCGTAAAAAAAGTAACCAGAGAAACAAAACTGGTTTACAGCGATTATTTCAGTGCCCAGACAGGAAACAAAGTGTATCTGAAGCCGGAAAATATGCAGGTGACAGGAGCCTACAAGATTCGGGGAGCCTACTATAAAATCAGCTCCATGTCAGAGGAAGAACGGGAAAAGGGACTTATCACTGCTTCCGCCGGAAATCACGCCCAGGGAGTAGCCTATGCGGCTAAGACCTTCGGTGTGAAGGCAGTTATCGTTATGCCTACCACAACTCCTCTGATTAAGGTAGAGCGTACTAAGAGCTATGGAGCCCAGGTGGTGCTTCACGGAGACGTTTATGACGAGGCTTGTGATTATGCCTATGAGCTGGCAGAACAGTATGGCTATACCTTTATCCATCCTTTTGACGATACGGCGGTGGCTACAGGGCAGGGAACCATTGCAATGGAAATCATAAAGGAGCTTCCGCTGGTAGATTATATTCTGGTGCCTATTGGCGGCGGCGGTCTGGCTACGGGAGTGTCTACCCTGGTGAAACTTTTAAATCCAAACATTAAGGTTATC
Organism: uncultured Blautia sp.; assembly: GCA_902476765.1. Lineage (GTDB taxonomy): Bacteria > Bacillota > Clostridia > Lachnospirales > Lachnospiraceae > Blautia. Next base: position 739 of record CABSEJ010000282.1, on the reverse strand, counting down.
GGAGTGGAGCCGGCAGGAGCCAACTGCATGCAGGCCTCTATTTTAAACGGAGAGGTTATGACTCTTCCAACGGTAAATACCATTGCCGACGGTACGGCGGTGAAGCGGCCGGGAGACCATATTTTCCCCTACATACAGAAAAACGTAGATGAAATCATTACTGTGGAGGACGATGAGCTGGTGGTTGCTTTCCTGGATATGGTAGAGAATCACAAGATGGTGGTGGAAAACTCCGGACTGCTGACTGTGGCGGCTTTAAAACACCTGAAATTCCAGAATAAAAAAGTGGTATCCATTTTAAGCGGAGGAAATATGGATGTGATTACCATGGCTTCCGTGGTACAGCATGGCCTGATTGCCAGAGACCGTATCTTTACGGTATCCGTACTTCTTCCGGATAAGCCGGGAGAGCTGGTAAGAGTGGCAAGTATCATAGCAGGAAAACAGGGAAATGTAATTAAGCTGGACCACAACCAGTTTGTCAGCACCAACCGTACTGCTGCAGTGGAGCTGAAAATCACAATGGAAGCTTTTGGCACAGACCATAAGCAGGAAATCATCCGTGCTCTGGAGGAAGAGGGCTACAGACCTAAGGTAGTTATGGCCAATTTATAAAAGCAGGGCAGTGAAAAGTATCCCTGTGCAGATTAGTCGAAAACAAATTCTAATACTATTGCTCGCAGGAAGAACAAAAGTGTGCTTCGCACACCCTCGCAATTCCATTTTCTTCCAAGAAGCA
>CABSEJ010000281.1 GCA_902476765.1 uncultured Blautia sp. | reverse complement strand
CGCAAGGGTGTGCGAAGCACACTTTTGTTCTATGTTCACTTTTTAAGAAAGCGTAGAGAAAATGCCTTGGTTTGCCAGGTCTGCTCTATACTTGTCACCAGGCTAAAGATATGGTAGGATACACACATATTCTCTTGTCCTTTTACGGAGAGTAGCTTGTTAAACATCAAGGGCAGGAGAAGAGAGAAAAGAAAGGTATGGTATGAAAGGCATGAAAAAGAAAATTGCAGCAGGAATTCTGGTGTTGGTTCTGGTATTTCTCTATTATTATGTTACGCTGCCAGCTATCAACATTCATGAAGGCGGTTTTTGGTTCTTTTTGGGAGCCTTGCTGGCCGTGCTTCTGGTGATTTACGGGTTTCGAAAGAGGATTACCAGTATACACGAGATAAGAAGCAGTAAAGTGCTGAAAATAGGAGTGGGAGCCATTCTGGCTATCGCTGTAATCTATGGAATCGGCGCTCTTTTATCTTCCCCTATTATCAATGCGAAAAAATACCAGCAGCTGGTAGTGCCGGAGGAAAGGAATTTTGCCCAGGATATTAAGGAAATCAGTTACGACCAGATACCTCTTCTGGACAAGGATTCTGCGGAGCTGCTGGGAAACAGGAAAATGGGAAGCATGGTGGATATGGTGTCTCAGTTTGAGGTCAGCAGCCTGTACTCCCAGATTAACTATAAGGAACAGCCTTACCGGGTAAGTCCTTTGATGTACGCCAGCCCTATTAAATGGCTTACCAATCAGAAAAACGGTATCCCTGCTTATATCCGTATTGATATGGCTACCCAAAATACTGAGCTGGTAAAGCTGGAGGAGGGAATTAAATATTCAGAGTCCGAATATTTTAACCGTAATATTTACAGACATCTGCGTTTCCGTTATCCCACCTATATGTTTGACCAGATAAGTTTTGAAATCGATGACAATGGTACTCCGTACTGGATATGTCCGGTGAAAAAGTTTAACATCGGCCTTTTCGGAGGACAAACCATTGGACGGGTGGTGCTGTGCAACGCTCAGACCGGAGAATGTCAGGATTTGAAAATTGAGGATTGCCCTGCATGGGTGGACAGAGCCTACCCGGCAGACCTGCTGGTAGAGCTGTACAATTATCATGGTATGCTGAAAAACGGATTTTTTAACAATGTTCTGGGACAAAAGGGCTGCCTCCAGACTACGGAAGGGTATAATTATCTGGCCCTTGACGATGATGTTTGGGTATATACAGGAGTTACCTCGGTAAGCGGAGATAAGTCTAACGTTGGTTTTGTGCTGATGAATCAGAGGACCATGGAAACCAGGTATTATACCTGTGAGGGAGCCCAGGAACGGTCTGCTATGGATTCAGCAGAAGGACAGGTACAAAACCTGAAGTACCAGGCAGCCTTTCCTCTGCTTTTGAACATCTCCGACCAGCCTACTTATTTCATGGCTTTAAAAGACGGAGCCGGTCTGGTGAAAAAGTATGCTATGGTAAATGTGCAGAAATACCAGAATGTAGCTATTGGGGATACGGTGCAGGAATGTGAAAAGAATTATGAAAAGCTTCTGGCTCAAAACGGTATTAACACCGAAAATACTGCAGGAGAGGAAAAAGAGATTTCCGGTGTTATTGAGAAAATGGCCCAGGCTGTCATAGACGGAAATTCTCATTTCTATATTACGCTGGAAGGACAGGAACTTATTTTTGACATACCCATGACAGAATATCCGCAGATTATCGGCTATGATGTGGGAGACCAAATAAGACTGACCTACCTGGAGCAGGAACCTGTCTGCAGTGTTACCAAATTGGAGGATGTGGAGCCGAAAGAGGAATCCTACGGGGAATTTTCGTAACAGTTCAGCCTTGCTGAACCGTTACAGGCAAAATCCATGCAAAATC
>CABSEJ010000280.1 GCA_902476765.1 uncultured Blautia sp. | reverse complement strand
GGGGTAGCCATGGCAAGGAGGCTTACCTTGCCTCCGGCAACACTGGCCAGCACTACAACGCCTTCTCCCAGCTTTTCCTTTAACTGGTCCCCTAAATCACGAAGGCCGTTCATATCCACATCGGCAAGGGAAACAGCCAGAAGCTTCACACCTTTTACTTCCTGAACCTGGCTCATCACATCTCCCACTGCGTCCTGAGCCATCTTGGCCTTCAGAGATTCATTTTCACTGTGGAGAGCCTTTACCTCAGCCTGAAGATGGGCAAGTTTTTCCTCAATCTCTCCCGGAGTAGTTTTCAGCATTGCTGCGATTTCCTGCTGCCTTTTCTCAATTTCCTTGTAGTAAGCGAATACTCCTTCTCCGGTAAGAGCCTCGATACGGCGCACTCCGGCGGCAATTCCGCTTTCAGATACAATCTTAAAGATAGTAATAACTCCGGTATTAGCCACATGGGTTCCTCCGCAGAGTTCCTTAGAGAAATCACCCATAGATACCACACGCACTTTTTCCCCGTATTTCTCACCGAAAAGAGCCATGGCCCCAGTCTTCTTGGCCTCATCAATAGTCATAATGTCTGTTCTCACCGGAAGTGCGGCCTGAATTTCCTGATTTACCAGTGCTTCCACCTGAGCCAGCTCTTCCTGTGTCATAGCCTGGAAATGAGCAAAGTCGAAACGAAGTCTCTGTGGAGTTACCAGAGAACCCTTCTGCTCAACATGGGAGCCTAAAACAGTTTTCAAAGCCTTTTGCAGCAAATGGGTAGCACTGTGGTTCTTACAGCAGTTTACTCTACCCTCTGCATCCACCTGAAGCGTAACTATATCTCCCACTTTCAGCATGCCTTTTGCAAGACGGCCCACATGGCCGTATTTACCGCCTCTTAAATGGATAGTATCTTCCACCTCAAAGACAGCGTCCCCTAACAGGATAATTCCCTTATCTCCCTGCTGTCCGCCCATAGTTGCATAGAACGGAGTCTGCTCTGTGATAATGGTTCCTCTCTGGTCCTCTGTGAGAGCGTCCACCACTTCCTCCTGGGTAGTAAGGGCGGTGATTTTTGACTGATATTCTAAATTATCATAGCCTACAAATTCTGTGGTAAGTTCCGGGTCAAGCTGGTCATAAACAGTGGCATCTGCGCCCATATAATTGGTTGTGCCTCTGGCGTCTCTGGCTTTCTTTCTCTGTACTTCCATACAGCTCTTAAAGCCGTCCTCGTCTATGGTATAGCCCTTTTCCTCCAGAATTTCCCTGGTCAAATCTATAGGAAATCCATAAGTGTCATAGAGCCTAAAGGCATCTTCACCGGACAGCCGCTTATCACCGGCCTTCTGCATCTGTTCTTCCAGCTCTCCTAAAATGTGAAGACCCTGGTCAATGGTTTTATTAAACTGCTCCTCTTCCTTGGTCAGTACCTGGAAGATAAAGTCTTTCTTTTCCTCTAATTCCGGATAGCCGTCCTTAGACCCCTGAATAACCGCATCGCTTAATGCAGCCAGGAAATTTCCTTGAATTCCCAAAAGACGTCCATGGCGGGCTGCCCGGCGAATCAAACGGCGCAGCACATAGCCCCTTCCCTCATTGGTAGGCATTATGCCATCAGAAATCATAAAGGTAGCGGAACGGATATGGTCTGTAATCAGACGGATGGAAACATCCTTTGCTTCGTCTTTCTTATATTCTGTTCCGGCCATCTGGCAAACTTTATTTCTCAAAGCGCAGAGAGTATCCACGTCAAAAATGGAATCTACATCCTGAACCACAGAAGCCAGACGCTCCAGGCCCATACCTGTATCGATATTCTTATGCTCCAGCTCTGTATAATGTCCCTCTCCGTCGTTGTCGAACTGGGTAAACACATTATTCCAGATTTCCATATAGCGGTCACAGTCACAGCCTACCTGACA
>CABSEJ010000279.1 GCA_902476765.1 uncultured Blautia sp. | reverse complement strand
TGTGCTTCTTGGAAGAAAATGGAATCGCAAGGGTGTGCGAAGCACACTTTTGTTCAATTATAGGAAATTTCTATTTTTGTCTCATAGAAAATTGCGTTCCTATGAAATAAAAAACGCTTTGGTTTGCAAAGTGTGAAAATCTCTATGAGTGAGGCCGTATAAAACAAAGAGGATTCTGTCATACTAAAAACGTAGCCTCAGTGTATCCGGTACACTGGCAGGTTTATTATTCCACGAATGACTTGTCTGAATTTTTCGGCTGCGGCGCTGGTCTTAGTCTGTGTAACCATCGCTACACCTCACCGCCGTGCAGACTGAAAATCTATTCTGCATCCTTAGTTTGGAAATGAACCTGTCGGCATACTTGCGTATACTCCATGTATACTGAGGACAGAAACAATAGAAAACAGGAGGAAAATCATATGACAGACATTTCAGTACTTGACCTTCAGAATCTCCGCCATCTTATCGGCGGCTTTGAGACCACCCATTGTAAGATGCAGGATTATGCCCATGAGGCTCAGGACCCGCAGGTAAAGCAGTTTTTCCAGAAATCCGCACAGTCGGCTTTGGAAAGCAAGCAGCAGCTTATGAAGTTTTTACAGTAGGAGGTAGGAAGAAATGACAGATAAGACTATGGTGACAGACACCCTTGCAGGAATTAACGGAGAACTTGTGCGTTACGGAGAGATGATTCCCCAGACAGAAAATCCACAGTTAAAGCAGGCCCTGAAGCAGATGAGAAACCAGTGTGAAATGTCACAGGAAGAGATTTACCAGATTGCCAGGGCAAAAAGCTATTATGTGCCTGCTTCCTGGGCAAAACCAGAGGAAGTAGCACATGTGCGTTCTGTATTAAGCCAGCCTTCTATGTAAAGTATTAGAATGAACTTTAAGCCTGCGCACCTGTGCAGGTAATCTTGCCATCAGCATAGCCCCAGTCCAGAGCCTTCAAAGCATTAATCAGCTTTCTATCTTTGAGACTGGACTTATGCAGTAATGTTTCACAGTTTTTAAGGGCCTTTTTAGGCCCTTATTTAGTGATTACTCCGCCTTTACATAGAAAGTCTGTATATGCTATAATCAAAACAGCAGCAGGAAAGAGAAAATTCTGGTTTTGTGAACAGAGGGATTTTCCGACTGTTGAGGATAATTTCACATCTTTCCATTCATGCAGTTTTCTCTGCATATTTCACCGGAAAATATAGAAAATGAGCAATTACATGGCAGAGGTCTGTGGCTTTTTGAACACTGAGGGTAAATTGATAAAGGTAATACAGGGTACATAGAAGAGCAGACAAAAGAGAGAATAACAAAAATAATGTAGAAGCCCGGAATAAAGATGCCGCTTACAAGGGCAGGTATGTAAAGGCGAATATTCCTTTTGCGGAAAGGAAAACAGAGAAAGAAATGGTTGACAAGGGAGAAAAACTATACTATCATGAAAATCAAGGCGAACATTCGTTCGCAGACAGAGAGAAGGACATATCCGGAAGCTGTCAGGCAGAAGGAAATAGATATTGAAAAATAAAGAAATATAAAGGAGATATGAGATGGCACAGATGGTAAAAGAAGATAAATTAAAGGCATTAGACGCCGCACTGGGACAGATAGAGAAGCAGTTCGGAAAAGGCTCTGTTATGAAATTGGGGGATTCTACTGCCAATATGAATGTGGAGACGGTTCCAACGGGCGCACTCAGTCTGGATATTGCTCTGGGACTGGGAGGAGTACCCAAGGGAAGAATTGTAGAGATTTACGGACCGGAGTCCAGTGGTAAGACCACCGTGGCTCTTCATATGGTGGCCGAGGTTCAGAAGAGAGGCGGCATTGCCGGGTTTATTGATGCGGAGCATGCCCTGGACCCTGTTTATGCCAAACATATCGGTGTAGATATTGACAATCTGTATATTTCACAGCCGGATAATGGTGAGCAGGCT
>CABSEJ010000278.1 GCA_902476765.1 uncultured Blautia sp. | reverse complement strand
AATTCACCCTCTCAGCTTCTGCGTTTTGGTGTCAGGGCAAAAGAAGCAGGAAAGAGCGTTGGACTGCGGATCAATCCGGAATGTTCTACCCAGGAAGGACATGATATCTATGATCCCTGTGCTCAGGGAAGCCGTATGGGTACAACAAGAGCACAGTGGGATGAAGCAGTTCAGAAAAATCCTGAACTGTTGGATTTACTCGATGGACTTCATTTCCATACTCTCTGTGAGCAGGATTCCGATGATCTGGAGACAACACTTGTTTCCGTAAAGAAGCATTTTGGTGATTTTGCTTCCAGGGTGAAGTGGATCAATTTTGGCGGAGGTCACCATATTACAAGACCAGGCTATGATATTGAACGACTGGAACGCTGTATCCGGACAGTACAAGAGGAATGGAAGGCAGAGGTTTATCTTGAACCCGGAGAAGCGTGGGCATTAAATGCAGGCTTTCTGCTGACCAGCGTACTGGATGTCCTGAAAAACGGAGAGACACAGATCGCGATCGTAGATGCCAGCGCAGCCTGTCATATGCCGGATGTACTGGAAATGCCTTATCTTCCACCGCTTTTGGGAACAGATGAGACAGAAGAAAACGGGATTACAGTTCGCCTTGGAGGACCGACCTGCCTGTCAGGAGATGTGATCGGGGATTATAAATTCAGGCAGCTCCCGGAATACGGAGATATTCTTATGTTTGGAGATATGGCCATCTATACTACCTGCAAAAACAATACATTTAATGGAATGCCATTGCCGAATATCTGGCTCAGACGTGCTGACAATACGATGCAGCAGCTTACAGATTTTGGTTATATGGATTTTAAGGAAAGACTTGGAAGCCGTGAATAACGGCTTCCTTTTTTATGTAAAGGGAGTTTGAAGCGGACTTGTCCGCTTTGTTCTCGAGTGCATGTCAGCGGATTAACTGCTCATGACGGAGAAAATCAGGTAGTTCCGGGACTGGCAAAGAGCAGACAAACAGAAAAGAAAGTAATTTCTAAAGATGAGGCTGTGAAATATCTTCCATAAATAAGAAGAAAGTCTGTGGCAAAATGCCAGGGGCTTTTCTTTATGAACCGAATTCTGGTATACTAGATATGAATTACGAGAGTTCATATGAAAGTATAGGATTGAGAAGGGGAAAACTTGTGAAAAATAAGAAAAGTATACTACGAAAATTATTTTTTTCATGTTTATATCTCAGCACATTTACATTTGGCGGCGGCTATGTGATCGTGACCTTGATGAAAAAGAAATTTGTGGATGATTATCATTGGATCGATGAGAATGAAATGCTGGATCTGGTTGCAATTGCCCAATCTTCACCAGGGCCGATCGCAGTAAATGGTGCAATTGTTATTGGATATAAACTGGCTGGGATCTTGGGTGCTGTGACCGCAATCCTGGGAACGATCATTCCACCGTTTCTGATCATTTCCGTGATATCAGTTGGTTATCATTCTTTCAGTGACAGTTATTTTATCAGTCAGATACTTGAAGGAATGCAGGCTGGTGTTGGAGCTGTGATTGCATCAGTGGTTTATGAAATGGGTGTGGGAATTGCACAGGAAAAAGACAAGATTTCGCTATTGATCATGGTTGGAGCCTTTGCAGCTTCGTGCGTATATAAGATCAATGTTGTATATATAATCATTGTCTGTGGAACGATTGGTGTAATCAGAACCTTCCTTTCAAAGAAGGGAGGAGAGAAATGATCTATTTATATTTGTTTGTAAGTTTTTTGCAGGTGGGAATGTTCAGCTTTGGAGGTGGATATGCGGCAATGCCGCTGATCCAGGAACAGGTGGTGACTATCCATCACTGGATGGATATATCAGAATTTACAGATCTGGTTACGATCTCTCAGATGACTCCGGGGCCAATCTCAATAAATGCGGCGACTTTTGTTGGAATCAAAATTGCAGGGATTCCGGGTGCAATTGTAGCTACAGGAGGATGTGTCCTGCCATCCTGTGT
>CABSEJ010000277.1 GCA_902476765.1 uncultured Blautia sp. | reverse complement strand
TCCCAAGCCTGTATGATTCTCTGGGATTGTACATTCCTCTTATCGTAGTAAACTGTATTATCCTGGGAAGAGCAGAATCCTATGCTTCTAAAAACGGCCCTGTGGCTTCTATTTTCGACGGTATCGGTATGGGCCTGGGATTTACCATGTCCATTACCATTCTGGCAGCTTTCCGTGAACTGATTGGCGCAGGTACATTGTTTGGGTTCCAGATAATGCCAGGAAGCTATGAACCGGCTACTATCTTTATTCTGGCGCCGGGAGCATTTTTCGTGCTGGCCTTTCTGGCTGCCATCCGGGCCAGGATTATGGAGAAAAAGCCCAAAGAAGAACAGAAGCCGGTACACTGTATGGAAGGCGGCTGTGCTTCCTGCTCCAACAAGGGCTGCAGCGGAAAATTTTATGACAATACAGAAGTAAAGAAGTAGGGAGGAGAAGACAATGAAGGAATTATTGATTATTGCAGTCGGAGCAGCGGTTGTAAACAACGTTGTCTTGAGCCAGTTTTTGGGGCTGTGTCCTTTCTTCGGTGTTTCCAAGAAAATCGAAACAGCAGCAGGAATGGGCGGTGCGGTTATTTTCGTTATTACCCTTGCTTCTCTGGTTACAAGCCTGGTTTACCAGTTTATTTTAAGTCCGCTGAATATGAGCTACATGCAGACCATCGTATTTATCCTGGTAATCGCAGCCCTGGTACAGTTCGTAGAAATGTTCCTGAAAAAGGCCATGCCTGCCCTGTATCAGAGCCTTGGTGTTTATCTTCCTCTGATTACCACCAACTGTGCGGTTTTAGGTGTTGCTCTTAATAATGTACAGTATGAGTACAATGTTCTGCAGGGTGTGGTATATGGATTTTCCACTGCTTTAGGATTTACTATTTCTATTATCTTAATGGCAGGTTTGAGAGAAAAAATGGAGTACAATGATGTTCCTAAATATTTCCAGGGATTTCCTCATGTGCTTCTTACAGCCGGACTGATGGCAATTGCCTTTTTCGGCTTTTCAGGAATAATATAAGGAGGCATAAAATATGGTAACAGGTATTATCATTGCGGCAGTCCTTGTAGGCGGCGTAGGTCTCTTTATCGGACTTTTCCTGGGGATTGCCGGAAAGAAATTTGCAGTAGAGGTAGATGAAAAAGAAATCCTGGTAAGGGAAGCCCTTCCGGGAAACAACTGCGGCGGCTGCGGTTACCCGGGCTGTGATGGTCTGGCTGCGGCTATTGCCAAAGGCGAGGCACCCATAAATGCATGTCCCGTAGGCGGGGCGGCAGCAGCGGCTAAAATCGGTGAGATTATGGGACAGGAAGCCGGGGAAACAAAGCGGATGACAGCCTTCGTAAAATGTGCCGGAGACTGTGAGAAAGCAGGACAGAGCTATGAATATACAGGGGTACAGGATTGTCAGATGGCTGCCCTTATGCAGAATGGCGGTTCTAAGGCCTGCTCCTATGGTTGTCTGGGCTACGGCTCCTGCGTTAAGGCATGTCCTTTTGACGCTATTCATGTTATCAACGGCATTGCTGTGGTGGACAAAGAGAAATGTAAGGCCTGCGGAAAATGTGTGGCCCAGTGTCCTAAGAAGCTTATTGAGCTGATTCCTTATGACCAAAAACAGGCTGTGGCTTGCAGCTCCAAAGATAAAGGAAAAGCAGTCATGAGCGCCTGTGAAGTAGGATGTATCGGCTGTAGAAAATGTGTAAAAGAGTGTCCTAAAGAAGCCATTACGGTTGTGGACAACGTAGCCCACATTGATTCAGAAAAATGTATCAATTGCGGCAAGTGCAAAGCCACCTGTCCAAGGAAAATCATTGTATAAAGAGATTCCCTGGAAAAGCAGGCAGACAGGTCGAAAATCTGATGTAAAAATTTAAGAAGTGATTGAAAGGAACAAGGCATGCAGGAGTGATACCTGGGCCTTGTTCCTTTTTTAGTGCGCCTTGCGGCGCACGTCGCTAATGGGTGAAAGTCCCTAATCCGCC
>CABSEJ010000276.1 GCA_902476765.1 uncultured Blautia sp. | reverse complement strand
CCGATTACCTGTTTTGCCATGGCTCTGACTACTTTCATCAGCCAGAACCTTGGGGCAAAAGAATACAAACGGGCGAAAAAGGGCGCTGCCTTTGGGGTGCTTTGCTCTATCACCATTGCAGAGCTGGTAGGTGTTGCGATTTACTTCTTCTCCCCTTATTTTATTGCTGCCTTTAATGATACGCCAAAAGTAATTTCCTACGGTACTGCCCAAGCTCATGTGGTTACACTTTTTTACTTTCTCCTTGCATTTTCCCACTGCATGGCCGGGATTCTGCGAGGCGCCGGAAAATCCACGGTTCCCATGTTTGTCATGCTTATCTGCTGGTGTATTATCCGCGTAACCTATATTTCCGTTGCTGTAAAGTTTATTCCTGACATACGGGTTATTTTCTGGGCCTATCCGCTTACCTGGACGTTAAGTTCCATTGCCTTTATTCTGTATTTCCTGAAATCAGACTGGCTGCACGGACTGGAAAAGAAAGACAGCCTCTAAAAACAGAACGCAGAACCGAAAAACAAAACTCTTTTGCTTCCATATGAGATTTTGTCCCTATAACATGCTGCAGGCAACAGTGTTCTGCTGTTCCGCTCCAGTGAGGTCAGACCTTCTGTCTACTCAGGTCTGGCCTCACTGCTTTATATAAGGCAGTTCTCTGCCTTTCTTTTAACTTTTGAATTGTCATCTGTCCCATTTATCACAAAGGGAATTAATCTGGTCTGCAAATCTTGCCAGATCCTTATTTGCCCCACCTTCATTATGACGGATAACTGCCATAAGCCGCTGGCCTGCTGCCACCAGTCTGGCAAATACCCCTGCTGCTTTCCGGCTTCTTGCCTTCTGCTCTGCATGGGTCACAACAATTCCCACAGTTTCTTTAACAATCTCATTAGTAATTAAATCCACCTCTGTACCGCTGTAAGGCGCCATGGCTGAATATCCCAGCTCATCTTCCAGACGTTTTGCAAAAATATCACACACCTGGTCATCACCATGAGCTACAAATACTCTTTTCGGCTTTTCCTTAAAAGCTGCCGCCCAGCGCATCAGACCTTCATTGTCCGCATGACCACTGATTCCCGGCAGACGGATAATTTCTGCATTTACATGAATTTCCTCTCCGAAAAGATGAACGTCCTTTGCACCCTCCACCAACGCTCTCCCCAGCGTATTAACTGCCTGATATCCTACAAATAAAATCGTGGATTCTCTTCGCCACAAATTATGTTTCAGATGATGTTTAATACGACCTGCATCACACATACCACTGGCAGATAAAATAACCTTTGGCTGCTCATTAAAATTAATGGCTCTGGACTCATCGCTGGTGATAGAAAGCTTCAAGCCGGGAAAGGTAATAGGGTTGATGCCTCTGTTAATCAAATCCATGGCTTCTTCATCATAACATTCCCGGTAATGCTCTTTGAAAATACTGGTGGCCTGCACTGCCAGAGGACTGTCTACATAGACTTCAAAATCTGCATATTCGGGAAGCAGATTATCTGCTTTGATTTTTCGGAAGAAATAAAGCATCTCCTGGGTTCTGCCCACTGCAAAGGAAGGAATAACCAGGTTTCCTCCTCTTGCAAAGGTTCTTCGCAGTATTTTTACAAGCTCACCCACATAATCCGGCTTTTCCCCATGGCTTCTGTCCCCATAAGTAGACTCCATAATAACATAATCCGCACTGTCCAGATATTCCGGGTCTTTGATTAAGGGCTGCTCTGTATTTCCGATATCACCGGAAAATACCAGCTTGCGCTCTTCGTCCCCTTCCTGAATCCAAATTTCAATACTGGAGGAACCCAGCAAATGTCCTGCGTCCGTAAACCTTACCTTAATGCCTTCTGCCAATTCAATCACAGTGCTGTAGTTACATGGAACAAACTGCTGAATCACCCCTAAAGCATCTTCCATGGTATAAGCTGGCACAAACTCCGGCTGTCCGTTTCGTCTTGCCTTACGGTTTCTCCACTCTGCCTCAAACATCTGAATGTGGGCGCTGTCACGAA
>CABSEJ010000275.1 GCA_902476765.1 uncultured Blautia sp. | reverse complement strand
GAAATCATATCATAGAAAAATAATTAGTTCAAATATCTTCATGTCAGTACACTAGGTTGGGTCGCTTTAGCGACATAAATCCTCTCCAACCCAGTACGCTCCTGCCCGGAGGGCTTTTTGTTCTATAGGAAATTCAAAAAAATTTCCTATAGAACAAGAAAAACAGCACAAATACCTATGACCTTCCTCATAGGTACCCGCACTGTCTCTTCTCTCCTGCGTCCTGTATTTACATAAACCATACCTTTTGATTTGTGGTAGATATGGAAACCGCTCCAGCCCCAAGAGCCGCCATAATATCTTCTTTATCTGAAATCAGCCCTCCGGCTATCACTGGAACCCGGCTTTGGCTGCAGATTTTTTTTATCACCTTAGGCATAACCCCGGGCAGTATTTCTATCATATCCGGGCGGACATTTTCCGTCTGCTTCTGAATACTGTCAAAGGCAATGGAATCAATGACAAAAAACCGCATAACCGCAAACATGCCCTCCTCCTTGGCCCTGCGGATAACCACAGGCTTAGTGGATATTATGCCGTCCCCATGGGTAACAGAACGGATATAAGTCACCGCAATCTCTTTGCTGCTCAGCCCTCCGATTAAGTCCAGGTGTATGATTACGATTTTCCCCGCCTGCTTCAGTCTGGCTACGATTTCGCTGATACTGCATATATCCCCGTACAGGACAAATACAATCCGAATATCCGATTCCAGGCATTTTTTCAGTCCTTCCTCGTCCTTGATGGCTGCCACCACCGGACAATCCTCAAATTCTTCCAATATTTTGTTTCTCATCTGTGTCATCCCTCTGCCTATCTCTTAAAAGTGAAAAAGACAAGAGCATAAAACCGCTCCTGCGGTCTCTGTTCTTGTCTCTGTCTCCTTTGTTATTATACTACAGCTTTCCCGGTCTTGCAAGAAAAACAATAAATATTATAGCCTGCGCCCCTGCATGGATTTAACAATCCTTCGGCAGGCTTTGCCTGAAAAATTCTGATTTCTGCTCATTCTTGTTCTTCCATTGCCTGTCTGATTTCCTCTTTCGTTACTCCCGCAGCTTTCTGTATTTCTTCTTTTGACATTCCGCTCACTAGAAGGTTTTTAATAATTGTCAGTTTTCCTTGCTCAATTCCTTGTACAAGCCCTTGCTGGATTCCCTGCTGTTTTAATTTCTCCAATGCAGTACACATACTGTCAACCTCCTTGCTTCTTCCCATTTCCATAATCTCTTTAGACCCCGTCATCTTCCCGATTACTGAAAGCATTTCCGGACTCAGCTTTTCGTGTTCATATTTTTGTCGGATTTCCTCAAGGTCTCCGGCAAAGGTTTTCCTTGTTATGTCAAAAACAACTTCTACATCCCTATTGTTAAAAAGGTATTTTCCTGAATCCTTTACTTCCAATAGATTCATTTTATAGTCTGCAAAAACAGCATCTATCTCCGGCGGCATCTTAACTACCATATCCTTCAGGGAATAGGGCCCATCCCAGGCCCTTTCCCCGTAATAAATAGTCAGGCTGATAACCGGGTGCAGCCGGTCCTCCTTTTTCATTTTACTCTAAAACTCTGCTTTTGTTTCTAAACTTCCATCTATTTTTCGGCTGTGGGTAATTTCTTTGTATTCTTTCAAATATCCCAGAGAGTCATAAATCATTGTCCGAAGGGGCATTGCATAATGGACTTCTTCCTGATTTTCCACTCCCATAACTACAAATTCCACTCCATAGGCTATCTTTTTTACAACATCCCTGGTTCTTGTCAGGGTTTCCTTATAATCTTTCATTTCAATGGTTCCGGAAACGTCGGTATCCATTTCCGAAAGGTTCTCCGGCCGTATTATTTCTTTCCCTTGGAAAATAACCGTATTAAATAAATCTGCAAACCGTTCATTCTGCCGCCAGAATTCTTTAAATATAACATCTGCTTTCGTCTTTTCCATAAATACCCTCTGCCTTTCTTTAATTTCATTGTACCAAACTGCTAGCGCAGTGGCTAGCCTCAGGTACGTGAATCCACCACTT
>CABSEJ010000274.1 GCA_902476765.1 uncultured Blautia sp. | reverse complement strand
AAGCTGAAAATGGGACTCGAACCCACGACCCCTTCATTACGAGTGAAGTGCTCTACCAACTGAGCTATTTCAGCAATTCCTGCAAGAATAGATTGTACTGGATTTTAGCAGGAATGTCAAGTATTTTATTTTATAGCTCTAAAGCAGAATGGCCAATGCCTTTGTATATTTATCCAGCAGTCTTTTGGTCAGCGTTTCCCGTTGGCTCAGGTGGTCTTTCATATCCGCCAATTTCACCCACCAAACCTCAGGATAGATGGTTTGCACATTTTTTATGGAGATGATATAGTCCTCATAGGATTCCTCATCCTTTCCATGGGTGATATATTTCATGTATTTTAAAAGCAGACGCTGAGGGTCCAAAAGAGAGATTTCCTGGGTCCCGCAGCCAGAGTCCTCCCAAATGTCATGGAGCCAGGCCAGGGCTACACACCGTTCCTTTAAATGAGAGGGAATCATTCGGTTCTCTTCGGTATACCTGGCTACCCGTTCCGAATGAAGATAGGTTTTTTCATCGAGATATTTTTTGGCAAGTTTCTTCGCTTCTTCTACCACCTGACCACTCCTTTTCCCAAAAGAAATTTTCCCAAAGGCATTTCCAAGTTATAATTTTACAATACCTTAAATTTTCCATTTTTGCAACTAAAACCGGGATGGAAAATTTACCACTGTCTGCGCTCTGTTACTGTTCACACAGCAGACGGACACTTGCTGTCGGGCTGCGTAAGAACATGATTCAGGTGTGAGCAGGCTCCTTTTGCAAAGCAAAACTTTAAATGAGCCTGCGAATGTTACTGTTTACGAGGTACCAGTGAACAGTAACTGCGCTCTTGTCCGGAGAGGGTAAATTATAGTATGATACAAATAATGAATAACACCAGGGTCAAATGGCTTCCAGAGCCAAATAGCTTATGAACCTGACAATGAAATCCTATTAGAAAGGCAGGGCCGGGAGAAAATGGAAAAGCATTTACCTTCCTATGCCTATTCTCCCTGGAAAGCAGGAAGAGGGCAGACGGAGCGGGAAGAATTACTTAGGATAGAAGAAATCAGAATTCCTGATGGAATAGAGGAGCTGGGGAATTATACTTTTTACGGATGCAGGAATCTTAGGAGCCTCTTTATAACAGATTCTCTGAAAACTATAGGCGGAGGCTCCTTTACCGGCTGCGGTGCTCTCAGGGAGCTGCATGTTTTGGCAGAGGAAGGAAATTCCACTTGTATTCGGGATGTGGTCAGTGAAACCTTTCATGAGGTATACGTTTATCTGACCTTCCGGGTAACCGGCAGAAAGGCCAGACTGATTTTTCCGGAATACTATGAGGAGGGCGTGGAAAATACACCTGCCAGGATTCTGGAAACACATTTTCACGGCTGCGGCTATAAATACAGGCAATGTTTTACTGATAAAAAAGTGGATTTCCAAAGGTATGATAAGTTGTTTCCTACAGCTCTGGTTTACGAGAAGCCGGAAATTCTGCTGCCCATGGCCATGGGCAGGCTGCTTTGGCCTTACCAACTGACAGAGGAGGGAGCCGCAGCTTATAAAGCCTATATAAAAGACAAGCTTCAGCTGTGCGGAAATTATTACCTGGGAAAAGAAGAGCAAAATCAGGTGCTGACTTATCTGGGAGAAGCAGGGCTTTGGACCAGGGAAGACCTGGAAGAAGTCCTGGCTCAGGCTTCCAAAAGGGGACAGATATAGGCTGTCAGCCTTCTGATGGAAGAAAAACGAAAATATTTCCCCCAAAGGGCAGTGAAAGATTTTCAGTTGTAAAGAGGGCTGGAGAGACAAACATGATAAGGGAATAAAAAGCAGGGAGAAAAAATATGGCAGGAGAAAAAGAAAAAAGAATCCAGGACATTTGTACCAGAATTCTGGTGTCTTCCAGAAATGAGCTGTATCTGCATATGCGTTTTTTTGACGTGGCTTTGTCTTCTTTTGCCTATGAGATGGATGCTGGTATCCAAAGCCTGGGAACTGACGGGGTGGGCCTTTATTATCACCCAGGCTGGCTGGGAGGGCTGTACCGTCAGGGAAGAAGAGAGGTGAACCGGGCATATCTTCACCTGATGCTGCATTGTATCTTTGGCCACTTGTGG
>CABSEJ010000273.1 GCA_902476765.1 uncultured Blautia sp. | reverse complement strand
CAGGGATATTGGTCTGCATATTTTTGTCTACCACAACTGCTCTGTCTGTTTCTATACCAGCTGCCTTTGCAAGCTGTACATTGGCTCTCACACCACAGGATACGAGCACCAACTCTGCCGGAAGTACGGTTCCATCTCCCAGCTTCACACCTGTCACCTTTCCATTTCCTTCCAGTTCTGTAATCTGCACGCCTGTATGAATGGAAATACCTCTGCTCTCGCTGATAAGCTTTAACATTTCTC
Source organism: uncultured Blautia sp. (assembly GCA_902476765.1). Taxonomy (GTDB): domain Bacteria; phylum Bacillota; class Clostridia; order Lachnospirales; family Lachnospiraceae; genus Blautia. Next base: position 1,926 of record CABSEJ010000273.1, on the reverse strand, counting down.
CTGCTGTTTCATCTAACTGACGTCCCATAAGCTGCGGAGCAAGTTCCAGTACCGTTACCTGGCAGCCTGCCTTTTTCATCTCCCATGCTGCTTCCAGCCCCAGGACACCGCCGCCGATTACCACAATGTTTTTCACTTCCGGAAGCATGCTCTCGATTTTTCTGGTATCTTCCAGACGGCGTACAGCCACAACACCTTCCTGCTCATGTCCGGGAATCGGTGGGATAAAGCATTCAGAGCCAAGGGCATAAACCAGCTTTGTATATGCCAACTTTGTGCCATCCTCCAGTACAATTTCTTTTTCTTTTGTATCAATTTCCGTAACTTCTTTTCCCAGAACCAGATGAATTTTCTGTTCCTCGTACCAATCTTTTCCCTGAATGGCAATCTGCTCTTCTGTCAAATCTGCCATAAGGGATTTTGTCAGCATAGGACGGTTATAAGGCAAATAAGGCTCATTGGAAACCAGAACCACAGAACCGGTTTTATCTCTTTCCCGAATAGCTGCTGCTGCGGAATATCCTGCCGCACCACCGCCTAAAATCACATAAAAATTCTGTGTATCTTTGCGGTAATCATTTTCTTCCACCTCTACCGGCACAAAATTTTCCTTGCCCACGCCGCATACCGGACAGATTTCCAGAGAAGAATCAAAGATTTCTCCGCATACCAGACATTTCACCAGAGTTCTGTTGCCCTTTGCTTTTTTCGTATTTTCTTTATTCTGAAGCGTACAGCCAAAATTGTAGCCGTATTCATAAGCGTCAATGAGATTTTCCTCACCTGGTTTAAATTTTACCCGGAATCCCTCATCAACCACTTTCATACGAAGCTGTTTCAATCGCTCAATCAGATGCGGAACAGCTTCTCCGCTCCAGCCATAGCTTCCGAAGGCGCTTGCCAGCTTGCCGCCGTGAGTTCCTGCAAAAATAGAGGTTGTTAAATCCCAGATGGGCTTTAACGCTTCGCCTACAATCGTAGGAGAGCCAAAAAGGATTCCATCTGCAAAGCCCAGCTCCTCTAACACCTTCTTCTGGTCTGCTTCTACCATATCATAGCAGCGCACCTCGATATCTCCGCTGGCCTCAATTCCCTTTGCAATAGTTTCTGCCAGTTGTTTGGTATATCCATAAGCGCTTACATAAGGAATCACTACGGTTTTCTTTGAGTTTGGATTGACGACCGTACACCAGTCTTCGTAAGTATCCAGCATAAAGTCAATATTTGCGTCCAGTACCGGTCCGTGTCCGGTACAAATCATGGAAATATCCAGCTCACGCACTCTGTCCAGAGCTTTTTTCATATATGGCTTAAAAGGCCCGATAATATTGTCAAAATAATATTTGGTTGCACGCATATAACCTTCTTTGTCTGTCACCTTGCTCACCAGAATGTCGTGGAAGCCATAGTGAGAACCAAAAGAGTCGCAGGTCACTAAAATCTGCTCTTCTTCTATATAAGTATACATAGTGTCCGGCCAGTGAAGGTTGGGAACCACCAGGAATTTCAGAGTCTTATCCCCAATTTTCATTTCCTGGTTGTCTTTCACAGGAATTGCTGTAAATTCCCCATTTACAATTTCCTTTAAAAAGCTGATTGCACAGCCTGTTGCTACAATTTTCAGACCCGGATTTAATTCCAGCAGTTTCTCTACACTTCCGGCATGGTCTGGCTCTGTGTGGTTTACTACCAGATAATCAATGGTGGAGATATCGGTAATCTCTTTTAACTTTTCCAGATATTCGTCGAAAAATTTTGCCTTGGCAGTTTCAAAGAGAATGGTCTTGTCCCCTGCCTTTAATACATAGGAATTGTAGGTTGTACCAAACTCTGTGTACATGATAATATCAAAAACACGCAGCTTGTCATCTACAATGCCTGTCCAGTAAAAGTTTTCTCTCAACTTCAATGATTCCATAAGTAAGC
>CABSEJ010000272.1 GCA_902476765.1 uncultured Blautia sp. | reverse complement strand
AACAAACATCATTCACGTGCCAATCGGAAAAGCTTCTTTCACAGAGGAGCAGTTAGCGGACAACTTCCAGACGCTTATGGGAGCTATCAACAAGGCAAGACCAAGCTCTTTAAAGGGTGTATTCTTAAAGAGCGTTGTATTGGCCTCTACTATGGGACCAAGCGTAAAGGTTAATCCTATTAAGTTAGCTCAGTAATAGATGGAGAGGCTGCAGAAGCAGAGAAATCTGTTTTTGCAGCCTCTTTTTTGTTGACTTAAACCTAACTCCAGATGATATAATCGAAAAAATATCATTTGAAGGAGAGGATAGGGCTTATGGAATATAGAAAACTTCCAAAGGGAGAGGAGCAAATCAGTATTATTGGACTGGGGAGCAGTTCAACCTCAGAAAAGGGAGAAAAGGAGGCGGAAGCTACGGTGGCCATGGCCATAGAGAACGGAATCAATTTCTTTGATATGGCTGCCGCTGAGGCTGATGTTTTTCCTGCCTACGGAAGGGCTGTGCAGGGCAGCAGGGACAAGGTATACTTTCAAATTCATTTTGGGACGGACTATCACACAGGAAAGTACGGATGGAATCTGGAGCCGGAACAGGTAAAGCGGTCCATTGACTGGCAGCTTCAGGCTTTGAAAACCGATTATATTGACTTTGGTTTTGTTCATTGTATTGATGAAGAGTCAGACCTGGAAACTTTTATTTCTAATGGGATTTTGGACTATATCCAGGACCTGAAAAAAGCCGGGGCAGTGCGCCATATCGGGCTGTCCTCTCACACACCCAGAGTGGCCCAGAAAGCCTTGGATATGGGGATTTTGGATATGCTGATGTTCAGTATCAATCCAGGATACGATTACCGTCATGGAGAATATGCTTTTGGAGAGGTGGATGAGAGAATGGCCCTGTACCGCAGATGTGAGAGCCAGGGAGTGGGAATTTCTGTTATGAAGGCCTTCAGCGGTGGCCAGCTGCTGGACAGCAAAACTTCACCTTTCAAACAGGCTTTGACTAAGTATCAATGTCTTCAGTATGCATTGGACAAGCCGGGAGTGTTGACCGTGCTTCCCGGAGTTCGCAGCCGGGAGGATTTAAAGGAGATTTTAGGCTTTTTAAAGGCCTCTCCCCAGGAAAAGGACTATTCGGTGCTAGGAACTTTTGCACCACATGACGCAGAAGGCATCTGTGTATATTGCAACCATTGCCAGCCTTGTCCGCAAGACCTGAATGTAGGTCTTATTAACAAGTATTATGATTTGGCCCTGGCAGGAGATGAGCTGGCTAAAAATCATTATGCAAATCTGGAGAAAAAGGCATCGGATTGTGTTTCCTGCGGACACTGCGACTCCCGATGTCCATTCCATGTGGAACAGTCTCATCGAATGGAGGAAATTGCTCAGTATTTTGGGAAATAATAAAAAATAATCGACCTGTCTTGGCATGAGGCTGAGGCAGGTTTTCTTTTTCACGGCTGCATTTTTCATTGACAGATGGCTTCCGGACTGACGTGCTTGAGGCGGTGAAAAATGCCGGAATTACCTGTATCCGTTATCCGGGCGGAAATTTTGCGTCCGGTTATCACTGGGAGGACGGCATTGGAGAGAGAAGTCTTCGCCCGAAGCGGCCGGAGTTAGCATGGAAGTCCATTGAGACCAATAAAGTTGGCACAGAGAAGGGACTACCTATAGCAATAAGAGAAAAGAAAATGGTCATGCAGAGCCTTACAAGGTTAAAACATGGTGCCTTGGAAATGAAATGGACGGTATGTGGCAGATTGGCCATAAAAATGCAGAGGACTATGGTAAGCTTGCCAGAGAGCGGAAAGAATGAAGGGAATATTTATACTCATGAGCAGAGAAGGACGGGCTTTGAGGAATTGCTTTCTGAAAATCCTGAAATACAAGGAGAAATTCTGACTGACTATAATTTACAATTCCGTGGAGGAGGTTTCTAAAAAAGCAGTGGAGCTTTTACTGAGCCAGATACAGGGGGAAACAGTACCTCAAAATAGTTATGAAAATTATCGTATTATAGATGGGGAGACGCTTTAAATATAAAAAGAAATTATTTTCGTACTTAGCCGGTGGAATGCAAAATATTGTAGTAAAACAATAAATTGAATATAAAAAATAAATAATTAAAAAAATTCAAAAAACTTGTTGACAAGAGCTGGAAGATATGATAATCTATCTAAGCTGTCACGAAGCACTGAAGGTCAGACAAATTGAC
>CABSEJ010000271.1 GCA_902476765.1 uncultured Blautia sp. | reverse complement strand
CCAATATGGCCCATGGCAATTCCGTCGCAGACTGCAATGGCCGGAAATACCACCGGATTTCCCCCTGCCATGGCTACTCCCATTTTTACTGCGTTTACAATTTTATCCAGATTCATATGTCCGGGAACAATTTCATTGTAAGAGCTGACAATACCTACCAGGGGCTTTTCCATCTCTTCCTTTGTCATTCCCAGTGCGTTAAATAAGGAACGGTGGGGTGCCTGCTGCATCCCTGTCTTTACTGCGTCACTTCTCATATGCTCTTCATCCTCCTCTATCCTGATTTTCCTGTTTATATCCTCTCTGCAATCAAGTCTCCCATTTCTCTGGTACCTACCTGCTTCATGCCTTCAGACATAATATCCACGGTACGGTAGCCCTCCTGCAGTACCTGCTGCACCGCAGCCTCCACAGCATCTGCTTCCTTATCCAAATCCAGGGAAAAGCGAAGCAGCATGGCCGCTGAAAGAATGGTGGCCAGAGGGTTGGCAATGCCCTTTCCCGCAATATCCGGAGCAGACCCGTGGCTTGGCTCGTATAAACCGAATTTGGTTTCATTTAAGCTGGCTGAAGACAGCATTCCGATAGAGCCGGTTACCATACTGGCCTCATCGGAGAGAATGTCTCCAAACATATTTTCTGTCAGAATTACGTCAAACTGGCCCGGATTGTGTACCAGCTGCATTGCACAGTTATCTACCAGCATATGCTCCAGGGTAATATCCGGATACTCTGCGGCCACTTCCTCTACTACCTTTCTCCACAATCTGGAAGAATCCAGCACATTAGCTTTATCTACGCTGGTAACTTTCTTTCTTCTCTTTCCTGCAATCTCAAAGGCCTTTACTGCAATCCTGCGGATTTCCTTTTCATCATAAGTCAGGGTGTCCACGGCCTTTCTCACGCCGTTTTCTTCCACAGTCTTTCTCTCTCCGAAATACAGACCTCCGGTCAGCTCCCGGACAATAATCATATCAAAGCCTTCTCCGATTACCTCTTCCTTTAAAGGGCAGGCTCCCTTTAATTCCTGATACAAATAAGCAGGCCTTAAATTTGCAAACAGATTCAGAGCCTTACGGATGGCCAGAAGGCCTGCCTCCGGTCTTTTGGACGGTTCCAGTTTATACCAGGGTGAGGTTTTTGCGTCGCCGCCGATGGAACCCATCAGCACTGCATCTGCACTTTTGGCTGTTTCCAGCGCTTCCTGTGTCAGGGGTACTCCATGTACGTCAATGGAGGCTCCCCCCAGCAGTACCTCCTCATATGTAAAGGAATGTCCGAATTTCTGGCAGACCTTATCCAGCACTTTCTTTGCCTCTTCCACAATCTCCGGTCCGATTCCGTCTCCCCGAATCAGGGCTATATTTTTGTTCATTATTCTATGTCTCCTTTCCTGCCTTGGCAGACTTTCTCTCCCACAGTGTAATTAGTAATATGATAATCCTTTTCCACCCATAATTCAAGTCATAATAGCTCTGCCGGGTATGCCTTTTCGTTATGGCTTCCATTCTTTCTCCCGGTGTTTTCTTTTTATCCCCAAAGCATTTAGACTTTATTTCAAAATTTTAGAAAACCTTTATTTTCCAGTCACAGGTATGTCACAATTATCCTCTATACTCATAGGTGTTAACAAAGAAGACGGCGGCTGCATAATTGCAGGATACAGAAGCTGTGTAGCTGCTGGACTTCGCCTAAGTCAGATATTTTCCTGTCTAAGCCGACAGGTTAATATATAAACATTTTTCTCCTTCCTTTGGGGACCGCATAAGAGACTTTTCAAAAGCGCTGCGATATCCCCATATTTTATAAAAGGAATGGTTCTTACCGGCGCCAATTCAGGTAAGGTCCATTCCTTTTTTGATTTGTGCTTTTTATTTATCTGTTGTTCTATTTGTTGTTTCTTTTACTACTATTTTTTATTCTTTCCCGAAAATCTCGCAGGCTCTGGCGCAGCCGGAAGGTGTTCCGGCGCAGCCCCCCAGGGCGCTTTCCCTAAGCTCAAAAGGAAGACTTCTGCCTACATGGTACATGGCCTGGGCCATTTCATCAAAAGGAATAACCTGGGTAATCCCTGCAAGGGCCTGCTGGGCACTTACCATGGCGTTAGCGGCCCCTGCGGAATTCCGGTTCTGGCAGGGACTTTCCACCAGGCCTGCAATGGGGTCACAGACCAGGCCCAGCATGTTAGCCATAGCTCCGGAAGCAGCATCCAGACACATTTTAGGCGTCCCTCCCATAACCTGTACCGCAGCGGCGG
>CABSEJ010000270.1 GCA_902476765.1 uncultured Blautia sp. | reverse complement strand
ACCGTAAGAACATGATTCAGGAGGCAAAATCCCATCGCCGTAGGCGATTTTGCATGGATTTTGCCTGTAACGGTTCAGCAAAGCTGAACTGTTACAACAGATAAGCTAAATTTAGCAAGCCCGGAGCTCAAGGCTGCCCAATGCAGTCAGGCGGAGGGGCCGATAGTTTTCATACAGAACTAAAATATGCCGGCTTTAAAACGCCGAGAGAAGCCGATATAAGAATAAAGCAGAAGAGAAAGCAGGAGGTATGGTATGGCGCAGGTGAAGGTGGATAAGTATTTAAGAGAGCAGATTGAGTGCAGGGAAACGTCATTTCCTTTTGGCATATGGTTAGATGATTTTGAAAATTTTCTGTCCCACACTTTGGACTGCCATTGGCATGAGTCCATGGAGTTTGGGTTGGTATTGGAGGGAGAAGTAGAATATTATGTAAATCAAACCTGTATTTCCTTGAAGAAAGGCGATATTATATTTCTAAACGCCAATACCCTTCATATGGCCCGCCAGACAGGGGGCAGAGCTAAAATGGCTGCCTTTACCTTTCATCAATCCATGTTTTCCCAGGAGATTATTTATCAAAAGTATTTCAAGCCTTTCCAGGAAATGCAGGTCCAGGGATTCCGGATAGACAGAGAGAATCCAATAGGGGACAGTATCGGCCGCAGACTGGAGGAATTGTACTGCCTGGAAGAAAAAGAAGGGTATGAGCTTCATGTCCTGTCTCTTCTGGGACAGCTGTGGCTGGATACGCTGGGCTATCTGAGAGAGCAGGAACAAAAGGTAATAAAAGGGAGCAGGATAAACAGGGTACAGGAAGAAACAGTGAAAAGAATGCTTTCTTACATACATGAAAGTTACGGAGAAAATATCAGCATAGAGGCTCTGGCCGATTACGGGCATGTAAGCCGCAGCGAGTGCTTCCGCTGCTTTAAGCGGTTTACCGGGAAAACTCCTATGGAATATGTAAACGAATACAGGCTGATACAGGGAGCCGCTATGCTGAGAAGGACCAATCTTACCATTGCACAGATAAGCAATGCCTGTGGTTTTTCAACCTCCAGTTATTTTGGAAAAGTCTTTCGGGAAAAATATGGGATGACGCCGTTGAAATATAGAGGGTAGCAGATATGCTTTTTTCCGGGCTTTTGCCCGCCCTGTGCCTGCACAGCCATACAAGCAAGCTTGTGTCAGCACAGACGCAGGACAGGACTTTTATAGAAAAAGAAAAATGTGATATATGTAATCGGAAGGCCACGGGCAGGCCCCTGCGATTACCGGATTTCCATGGGATATTGGCTGTCAAAGCAAGCCTTGCAGAGAGGGAGGTTTCCCACCATGGACTGTAAATCCTCAATCCGCATATATCCCAGAGAGTCTGCCCCTATCATGGCCCGGATTTCCTCCATGGAATGGGAGGAAGCAATAAGCTGCTTGTTGGAAGGAATATCCGTGCCAAAGTAACAGGGGTAGAGAAAGGGAGGCGAACTGATTCGCACATGGACGCTTAAAGCGCCAGCCCCTTTCAGCATATGAATCAAATTAGCTATGGTGGTGCCCCGGACAATGGAATCATCCACCAGGACAATGCGCTTGCCCCGCACTACAGATTCCAGTACATTCAGCTTCAGCCTTACGCTGTCCTCCCGTTCTTTTTGGGTAGGCTTGATAAAAGTGCGCCCTACATAGCTGTTTTTATAGAAAGCAAGGCCGAAAGGAATCCCGGAAGCTTCCGCATAACCTTTGGCAGCAGGAACCCCGGAATCAGGTACCCCGCAGACCAAATCTGCTTCCACAGGATAAGACTGAGCTAGAGCAGCTCCTGCCCGGATACGGGCATCATAAATGTTGATGCCGTCCATAGTGCTGTCCAGCCTTGCGAAGTAAATATATTCAAAAATACAATGGGCCTGTTTTTTCTGACATAAGGTTCGGTCAGAAAATATCCCTTTTTCTGTAATGGTAACGATTTCTCCCGGCTCTATATCCCGGATAAACTCTGCTCCAATGGTATTGAGAGCACAGCTTTCTGAGGAAAGAATATAAGAATTCTCTCTTTTTCCAAGGCAGAGAGGCTTCAGGCCCAGCGGGTCCCGGACACCGATAAGCTTTCGGGGGCTGGCGATAACCAGGCCATATGCCCCTTTTATCATACCGGCAGTTTTCAGAATGGCCTCCTCCACAGTTTTAGAAGTAAGCCTTTCCTTTGCAATACAGTAAGCAATCACCTCAGAATCTGTGGTGGTGTGGAAAAGAGCTCCGCCTTCCTCCAGCTTTGTCCGCAGGGCCTGGGCGTTTACCAGATTGCCGTTGTGGGCCAGAG
>CABSEJ010000269.1 GCA_902476765.1 uncultured Blautia sp. | reverse complement strand
TTAACCGTGTGCAATTCGAGGCGGTTAAAAATGAAGCGGGATTAAATCGTTTTGTTATGACACCGACAAAGTGGATTACACAGATGAATGCTATCGGTATTGTTTCAAAAGCAGGACGCTATGGCGGGACATATGCTCATAGTGATATTGCGATGTCTTTTGCAACCTGGATTTCTCCTGAGTTCCAGTTATATATCATGAAGGATTACAACCAATATCGTGTAAACGCTTTTTCCTTATCAGATATGATATGGAATTACACGAAAAATTCGTGTAATTCCATTGTAAAAACAGAGAGGTAAACCATTTATGACGGAAGAAACACTTTTTAAATTGGAAGCGCCATACCAGCCCACCGGTGACCAGCCTCAGGCCATTGAGCAATTGGTGAAGGGGTTTAAGGAGGGCAATCAATGTGAGACCCTTTTGGGTGTTACTGGTTCGGGTAAGACTTTTACCATGGCAAATGTTATTCAGCAGTTGAATAAACCGACCTTGATTATTGCCCACAATAAAACCCTGGCGGCACAGCTTTACGGGGAGTTTAAGGAATTTTTTCCAAATAATGCGGTGGAGTATTTCGTATCCTACTACGACTACTATCAACCGGAGGCCTATGTCCCTTCCTCGGACACTTATATTGCCAAGGATTCTGCAGTGAATGATGAAATTGACAAACTGCGTCTATCAGCTACCTCGTCTTTGAGTGAGCGAAAAGACGTGATTATTGTTTCCAGTGTTTCCTGTATTTATGGAATCGGTAGCCCGGAGGATTATCAGGAAATGATTATTTCCCTGAGGCCGGGAATGGAAAAGGACAGAGACCAGGTGATTCGGGAGCTGATTGATATTCAATATGACAGGAATGAGATGGATTTTCGCAGAGGAACTTTCCGGGTAAGAGGAGACGTGGTGGAAATTTTTCCTGCAGATTATTCGGAAACTGCTGTACGAGTAGAATTCTTTGGGGATGAAATTGACAGAATTACAGAAGTAGATGTTTTGACGGGAGAGATAAAAAGGGCTTTGAATCATATTGCGATTTTCCCGGCGTCTCATTATGTAGTGCCTATGGAAAAGATTCTCAAGGCAGCAGATGCTATTGAAGAAGAGCTGAAGGAACGGGTGGAATATTTTAAAAGCGAGGATAAGCTTTTGGAGGCCCAGCGGATTGCGGAGAGAACAAATTTTGATATTGAAATGCTGAAGGAAACCGGATTTTGCTCTGGTGTGGAGAATTATTCCAGACATTTGGCAGGACTGGCTCCGGGACAGCCTCCCTATACGCTGATAGATTATTTTGGAGACGATTTCCTTATTATTATAGACGAGTCTCATAAAACCGTACCCCAGATAAGAGGGATGTTTGCAGGGGACCAGTCCAGGAAACAGACTTTGGTGGATTATGGTTTCCGTCTGCCTTCGGCCAAGGATAACAGACCGCTGAATTTTGAGGAATTTGAGAGCAAGATAGACCAGATTCTGTTTGTCTCTGCTACACCGGGAGAATATGAAGAGCAGCATGAACTGCTCAGGGCAGAGCAGATTATCCGGCCTACTGGTCTGTTGGACCCCATGGTGGAAGTGCGGCCTGTGGAAGGACAGATTGATGACCTGGTAGGAGAGGTAAATAAAGAGGTAGAGAAGGGGAACAAGGTACTGATTACCACACTTACTAAGCGGATGGCTGAAGATTTGACGGATTATATGAAAGATTTGGGAATCCGTGTTAAGTACCTGCATTCGGATATAGATACCCTGGAGAGGACACAGATTATCCGTGATATGAGGCTTAACGTGTTTGATGTGCTGGTAGGAATCAATCTTTTGCGAGAGGGTCTGGATATTCCGGAAATAACTCTGGTAGCTATTTTGGATGCAGATAAGGAAGGATTTCTGCGTTCTGAGACTTCCCTGATTCAGACCATAGGGCGAGCAGCCAGAAATGCAGAGGGCCGGGTTATCATGTATGCTGATGTGATGACAGATTCTATGAAGCTGGCTATTGACGAAACTCTGCGCCGCCGAAGCCTGCAGCAAAAGTATAACGAAGAACATGGCATAACGCCTACCACCATTAAAAAAGCTGTCCGTGACCTTATCAGCATTTCTAAAGCAGTGGCAGAGACAGAGGATAAACTGATGAAAGACCCTGAGTCAATGAGCCGAAAAGAATTAGAAAAGCTGATTGGAGAGGTACAGAAGCAGATGCGGGCAGCAGCAGCGGATTTGAATTTCGAGATGGCTGCAGAGCTGAGGGATAAAATGATAGAATTGAAAAAGAATCTGGAGGAACTGGAATAAAAATATCCGGCCGGAGAAGGGAAATTCATACCTGTTTGCTTCGGGGGTTATTCCTGGGAGCAACGAGCCAAGGGGACATGCTTGCATGTCCATTTGGCGGTGCTGTGTGCCGGTGGCACACGCTTAGCACCCACCGAAGTG
>CABSEJ010000268.1 GCA_902476765.1 uncultured Blautia sp. | reverse complement strand
TAAAGCTGACCACGCTCGGCGCAGCAAAAGTGTGCTTCTTGGAAGAAAATGGAATTGCGAGGGTGTGCGAAGCACACTTTTGTTTCTAAAGGAAATTTCTTTGTTCGGGACGGCTTTGCCTATCTTTTGTTGACAATAAACAAGAGATAAGAGTAAAATGAATAACAGGACAACAGAAATAAGAGCGGAGATTGTGCAAAATGGACAGATATTGGAATTTAGGACAGGAAAAGGAATTGACGGCATTAGGCAAGGCTCTTTCTTCAGACATCAGAATAAGGATTCTGGCTTTGCTGCAGAGAGAGCCTCTCTGTGTCAATGAAATCGCAGAGCTGCTGCAGATTCCGGCTTCATCAGCTGCTTTAAATATCCGGGTGCTGGAGGAAGCGGGGCTTATTCGAACAGAGCTGAAGCCGGCGGCCAGAGGCTCCAGAAAGCTATGTATCCCCCAAAAGGGGAAGATTATCCTGGATTTTGGAAAATTGGAGGATAAGAAAAAAGAGGAAGTCATTTCTATGCCTGTGGGGAATTATGTGGATTATAAAATCACGCCTACCTGCGGTATGGTAAGTGAGAAGGGCTATATTGACGGAGAGGATGAGCCCAGGTGTTTTTATGACCCCAGAAGGACCACAGCTCAGTTGGTATGGTTTTCTTCCGGTTACCTGGAATATCGTTTTCCCAATGCAGGAATCCAGGAAGCACCGGCAAAGGCCCTGGAATTTTCCGCTGAGCTTTGTTCTGAGGCTCCGGACTATAATCTGAACTATCCCTCGGATATTACCCTTTGGATTAATGGAAGAGAGGCGGGAACCTGGAACTGTCCTTCAGATTTCGGAGGCAGAAGAGGAAAGCTGAATCCGGACTGGTGGGAAGACAGTAAGAGCCAGTATGGAAATCTGAAAACCTGGAGGATTGACGAGACGGGAACTTATTTAGACGGAAAGAAAACAGGAAATTTTGTGTTGGAAGATTTCAAGCTGGCAGAGGGTCCTTATATTTCTGTATGTATTGGAATTAAGGAGGACGCCTGCTGTAAAGGCGGTGTGAATATTTTTGGCAGCTGTTTTGGAGATTATCCCCAGGATTTGGTCATGAAGCTGCTGTATTAGAGAAGAATCCCAAAGGCGCAACAAAAAAGAAAGAATCGGACAAAAACAGGAAACAAAAATACAATAAAGAGGGGTTTACAACCTGTGATGCTGTGTTATAATCTTCCATAGAAACAAAAAATATAATTTAAAACATAAAATATGTTTTGAAGAACGGGAAAACCAGAAAAGCAGGAGGTAAAAGTGATGGAACAGAAATTGCTGGAGAAATTTCAGAAACTGTTTGGGGAAGGAGGCGATATTCGCTTTTATTTTTCACCGGGCAGAGTGAATCTTATCGGGGAGCATACAGACTATAATGGAGGCCATGTATTTCCCTGCGCTCTGACTATCGGTACATATGGGGTAGCAAGAAAAAGAGAGGACAGAAAAATTCGTCTGTACTCTGAAAATTTCAGCAAAATGGGAGTGGTAGAGACCAGCCTGGACGATTTGGTTTACAGAGAAGAGGCTAATTGGACCAACTATCCTAAGGGAATTGTCTGGACCTTCGGACAGAAAGGCTACCAGGTGGACACAGGCTTTGATATGCTGATGTATGGAAACATTCCCAACGGCTCCGGCCTGTCCTCCTCCGCTTCTGTGGAGCTTCTGATGGGAATTATTTTAAAGGATATGTTTGGTTTTGAGCAGCTTTCCATGATAGATTTGGCCTTGATGGGACAGTACGGAGAGAATCAGTTCAACGGTATGAACTGCGGTATTATGGACCAGTTTGCCATTGCCATGGGTAAGAGGAACCATGCGATTTTTCTGGATACGGCCACTCTGGAATATGAGTATGCACCTATCCAGATGGAAGGCGCTAAGATTGTAATTGCAGCCAGCAATAAGAAGCGTCGGCTGACAGATTCTAAGTACAATGAGAGAAGAGCAGAGTGCGAGGAAGCTCTGAGGGATATTCAGAAGCAAAAGGATATTCCGTCTTTAGGAGCTTTATCCTGCGAAGAATTTGAGCAGTTAAAGGCAGCCGTGAAAAATCCGGTGTGCCGCAAAAGGGCAAAGCATGCAGTCTATGAGAACCAGAGAACCATTCAGGCTGTGGCTGCCCTGAAGAATAATGATTTGGAAACCTTTGGAAAACTGATGAATGAATCCCATGTGTCTCTGCGGGATGATTATGAAGTGACCGGAAGAGAGCTGGATACTTTAGTGGAGGCTGCCTGGGAACAGAAGGGAGTTATCGGTTCCCGTATGACAGGAGCCGGCTTTGGAGGCTGTACGGTCAGCATTGTGAAGGAAGACTGTGTGGATGCCTTTATTACCAATGTAGGAGCCTTCTATGAAAAAGCTATTGGCTATGCCGCTGATTTTTATGTGGTGGAAATCGGAGACGGAACCA
>CABSEJ010000267.1 GCA_902476765.1 uncultured Blautia sp. | reverse complement strand
ATCCTCATTGTTCCGGCTGCTGGAATCTGACTCGTCATCCTCACTGTTTCGGCTGCTGGAATCTGACTCGTCATCATTACTGTTTCGGCTGCTGCTGGAGTTTGATTCGTCATCGCTGCTGGAGTCTGAATCATCGGAGTTTCCATCACTGCCGTCTTCTCCTTCATCAGAACTCCAATCCCAGTCAGTGGTGATTTCTCCTGCTTCTCTGGCCGCATCTTTCAAAGCAGGCAGGGTGAAATCAGCTTCCTCGTCCTCCTGATGGATTCCATGTTCCTGGGCCAGGGCCTCAGAATAATCATCCAGGTTATATACTGAACATTCTGTGTAATCTGAATTATAATGCATAACAAGGGGAACCAGAGAATACGATTCAATGGTAATCTCCCCTGTGTCTCCGTCTCTTTTCAGGGTAAAATCTGCCATACCCCCCAATAGATTTTCTAAACTGGCCTGGTCGCTGACAAAATTCCCCAGAGAATAATATACCAGCATGTCCTTTCCATCAGGCCGCTCTACCTTTTCGTATCCCTTGAGAATATGAGGGTGAGAGCAAATAACCACATCGGCTCCCAGTTCTGCCAAAAGCTGTACTCTTGCTTTTTGCTTCTCATCCGGTTCTGTGGAATCATCCTGTCCGCCGTGGAGATACACAATAACCACATCGGCTTCTTCACGGGCTTGCTCCATATCAGATTCTACATTTTTGGTGGAATAGGTATTCACCATATAGTCCTCGTCATCGGGAATCGTATGATTTTCACTGAGCATAGTGCTGTAATTTAAAAGAGCTACTTTAAAATTCTTTTCCTCAAGAATTTCATAGCGACGCTGTCCGTCTGTATCATGGATACCCAGCAGGCTGATTTCCGGATACTGCTTCTCCCAGAAAGAAACTGTCGACTTTATTCCGGATTCTTCCTGGTCAAAGGCATGCTCTGTAGCCTGGGTTACTATGTCAAACCCAGCCTTTACCAATGCGTCTCCCACCTCTATGGGCGTATAAAAATCCGGATAACCGGCAGTATTTTTATGGTTGTCCGTAAGAGGAGTTTCCTGATTTACAGAAGCCAAATCCGCATCTTTTATCTGGTCTTTTATATTCTCATACAGGAAATCAAAATTCCAGTCATTGTCCTTTCCGGCCTGTATAAATGCATCATGTATCAGATTATCTCCCACAGCCACCATGTGAAGAGTATTATTTTCCTCTTCCTCCTTAGCCGCTGCTTCTGCCTGCTTTTGCTGCTCCTGAGCCTCTTGTTCTTTTTTCTCCTGGCTCCTTCTGTGCAGCATAACTCCCGCAGATACTCCTACTACTAAAAGCAGCAATAGCCCTGCCGCAGCCAACATCATTTTTCTCCTCCTAATCTGCTGCTGCCGCCTCCGCCTGGCTCTTGCTATTCTCCGTCTTCTCTCGGCTTCTTCTCTGAGGCGCTCTTCTTCCATCTGCCTTCTTCTGCTCCGGTTATGTCTTGGGCGTTCACTCATAATCTATATCCTTTCCAGGTTCTGTGTAAAATTCTGTATCAAGCGTATAAAGCATAGTTACCGCAAATTTGCCTAAAAATTGCTTACAAGCAGGTATTTTTTTCTATTTGCGCTCTGAAAAAATTCGGTGTATGATACTTGCAAATCAAATATGAATAACTTATTTCATATTTGTTAATTATAATAATATGAAAGTGAATCTTATGTCAACGAAATCTCGCAATTATTTTTTGGATAATTACAAAGCCGTTCTCATTGTTCTGGTAGTAATAGGGCATTTCATTGAACCCTGCTATGATAACAATGATTTTTTAACCATTTTGAAATGGGTGATTTTTTCTTTTCATATGCCGGCCTTTATTTTTATTTCCGGTTTCTTTTCCAAAAAAGAAATCACCTTGGGAAAACTGATTCAGAAGCTGGTAATTCCTTACTTTGTTTTTGAACTTCTCTATTACCTGCTTTATGTGTTTGTAATCCACAAGGAAACCGGCCTGTATTTTAACCGGCCCAAATTTTCCCTGTGGTACCTGATGTCCCTGTTTTTCTGGAGAATTATCACGCCTTATATAAGAAAAATTCGGGGGAATCTTTTTATTGCCATTACCGGCGGCCTGCTGATTGGCCTTACTCAGTTGGGAAATTTTTTCAGCATACCCAGAACCTTATTTTTCTATCCCTTTTTCCTGGCCGGCTACTATTTCCGTGAGGAATGGTTTCAGGCGGTGCGGAAACGCCGAAAACTTTTCGGAGCCGCACTACTGGGTTTCACAGGGCTTGTACTGTTTGCGGTAAAAACTGCAGGCCTGAATTTATCTCCCTATATTTTCTATGGGCGCTACTCTTATGCAGATATGGAAATCTCGGATACCGTTGGTATCTTAATCCGTCTGGGTTGTTATGGAATTTCCTTTCTGGCACTTTTTGCTGTCTGCGGATTGGTTCCTCAAAAGCAGCATTTCTTCTCTGTGCTGGG
>CABSEJ010000266.1 GCA_902476765.1 uncultured Blautia sp. | reverse complement strand
ATGGTCAAGGGCATGAAGGCGATATTGCTTCTGCTGATCCTGACCGTGGTATTCAATCTTTTTCTGACGCCGGGAGAACCGCTGATTACGTTGTGGAAGCTGACTATTACAAAAGAGGGCCTGATAACGGCAATTAAAATGGCAGTGCGTCTGAGCTTTCTGATTATCGGCTCCTCCGTCATGACGCTGACAACAACGCCGAATAATCTTACGGACGGAATGGAAAGCCTGCTTCATCCGCTGAAGAGAATCCATGTGCCGGTTCATGAAATTTCAATGATGATGTCCATTGCCCTTCGTTTTATCCCTATTCTTATGGAAGAGACGGATAAAATCATGAAGGCCCAGATTGCCAGGGGAGCAGATTTTGAAAGCGGAAACCTGATACAGAAGGCCAAGAGCCTGGTGCCCCTTCTGGTGCCTCTGTTTATCTCTGCCTTCCGGAGGGCGGATGATTTAGCCATGGCCATGGAGGCCAGATGCTATCATGGCGGAGACAACAGAACGCAGATGAAGCCTTTGGTTTATCAGAGCAGAGATTACTGGGCCTATGCCATTGCTCTGCTGTATCTGGGGGCGGATATTGCCATCCGCCTGTTATTATAGGCAAGGAGCAGGGAAGTCATGAAAAGAGTAAAGCTGACAGTGGCTTATGACGGAACCAATTACTGCGGCTGGCAGATTCAGCCTAACGGGATAACGGTACAGCAGGTACTGGAAGATTGTCTCCGGGACCTGACGGGAGAGAAGACAGAACTGATGGGGGCCAGCAGAACAGACGCAGGAGTACACGCTCTGGGAAATGTGGCGGTGTTTGATACCAATATGCGGATGCCGGGAGAGAAGTTTTCTTATGCCCTGAACCAAAGGCTTCCAGAGGACATACGCATTGAGGAGTCCAGGGAAGTAGAACCTGATTTTCACCCCAGGTATGCCAACAGCAAGAAAACTTATGAATATAAAATTTTAAACCGGAGATTTCCTATTCCAACCCAGAGGCTGTATACCCATTTTACTTACCTGTCTTTGGACGAGGAAAAAATGCGCCGGGGAGCTGAATACCTGGTGGGAGAACATGACTTCAAAAGCTTCTGCGGTGCAGGAGCCCAGGTAAAAACCACGGTCCGCACCATACACAGTCTTCAGATTCTGCGGGACGGGGAGCTTATCACCATCCGAATCACAGGCAGCGGCTTTTTGTACAATATGGTACGGATTATCGCCGGATGTCTGATGGAAATCGGAGGAGGGGCCTATCCTCCAGAACATATGAAAGAGATTCTGGAGGCCAGAGACAGAAAGGCCGCAGGCCCCACCGCACCGGCCAGGGGCCTGACCCTTGTGAAAATTGAATATCCAGAAATGAATATATAGAAATATTTTAATGAGGCTTAAAACCTTCCCCAACTACTTCATTAGATTCTACGATTATGATGAAGGCGTTGGGGTCTATTTCTTTAATGGCGCTGCGGATTCCGTACATCTGTTTATTGTTGCAGGCACACATGACTACGGATTTGTCCTCGCTGGAATAGCTGCCCTTGGCTTTCAGAAAGGTGCAGCCCCGGCCGGAAACCTCATCTATCATCTCAGCCACTTCCTTAGCGTAATCTGTTACAATAAGGGTCATTTTTCCGGAATCAATGCCATACATTACCTTATCCACTACCACAGAGAGAAGGAAAGTGATTACCATTCCGTAAATCAGGCTGTCCATGTCTCTGGATACCATAAGGGTTCCGGTAAGTACAATGATACCGTCAGTGGCAAAGGTGATTTTTCCCAGAGAAAAATGGGGATTTAAAGCTTTTATGGAGAGCATGACAAAGTCCGCTCCTCCGGTAGAGGAGCCACGCATGTAAATCAGGGCATAGCCCAGACCGGAAAGCACTCCCGTACAGATGGCTGCCAGCATTCTGTCTCCATTATATACAGGAAACAGAGGCGCCACATAGTCCATAATCAGGGATGTAATCAATATGGTCCTCAGGGAACGGAGAAAGAACTGCCGCCCCAGAATCCGAAAACAGATAAGGGCAATAGGAATATTCAGCAGTAAGGCCACACGGCCGATGGGCAGTCCCCAAAGATGGTAGAAGATAAGAGCAATACCGTTAAGGCCGGCCATGGGAAATTCTGCCATAGCGGCGAAATTGTAAGTGCCCAGGGCAATGAGAATGCCGCCCATAATGTCTATGAGAATATCTATACTCCATTTTTGGACATACCAGGATTTTGCATGTGTTGTTTTTTCCATATAGAAAACCTCCTCGCTTGTTTAAAATACAGAGAGAAGAAAAGAGCGTCTGCGAACTGAAGATATAATTCGCAAACGCTCTTTTCTTCTATTAGTATACACAAAAAACTGGAAAAACGTCAATATTTTTCTTCTATGGATGAATTAGAAAAAACAGGGCGGTTACTGTTTACACAGCAGCCCGACACTTGCTGTCGGGCTGCGTAAGAACATGATTCA
>CABSEJ010000265.1 GCA_902476765.1 uncultured Blautia sp. | reverse complement strand
GCAGCAGATGGAAATTCAGGCAAGTCATTTGTTGAAATGTGAACGTGTCAGTACACTAGTACATGGTTTCGCTAATAACCGGATTCAGCTGTCCCTTATCCAGATATAAGATTTGGTCGTATTTTTCCAATAAACCAGAATGAATGTCGTGGGTAATGGTAAGAAGGGTAATGTTCTTTTCTTTTAAAAGCCGGCTTTCAATCTCTGCCCCTGTCTTTTTGTCAATGGCAGAGGTTCCCTCATCCAAAAGCAGCACAGGTTTTCTGTGATAGATTGCCCTGGCCAGGGCAATCTTCTGCTTCTGGCCTCCGGACAGGTTAGCGCCATTATCCCGGATTCTGGTATGGATTCCTTCCTCCAGCCCCGCCAATATGTCTTTTGTTCCGCTGACTTCCAGGGCATAGGCCAAACGTTCTGCATCCTTTTCCTCCTCCATCAGAACAATATTTTCCTCCAGGGTTCCGGGAAAAAGGAACACATTTTGCCCTACCGTTGCAAATAAGTTTACATAATCTTCATTCTGCCAATTTTTTCTGTCTTCTCCGTCTATTTTAATTTCTCCCTCATAGGTGTTATAAATGCCGTTTAATACATTCAGCAGTGTGCTTTTCCCACAGCCGCTCTTTCCTATCAACACATACTTTTTATTCTTTTCTAAAGTGAAGCTGATTCCCCTTAACACCTCCCTGCCCTCCTGATAGGAAAATCTCAGGTTATTCAATAGGATATTCTTAGAAAATACAGGCTGTGGGTGCCTTAGCTCCCGTTTTGTTCTCTCCGGTTCTCTGCTTTCCTGTGGGCTTATCTCATATGCCCCTCTTTCCTGAGCATTGCTTATCTGCTGTCCTCCCTCCTGCTGCTGATATTCTAAAATTTCCAGAAACCGTTTCTCCAGTCCTTTTCCTCCCTCAATCCTGGGAATATTCTGCATAATGGCCATAAGGGGCATGACAAACTGTCCGGTAAGCTGCATTATAGCTACCATAGTACCCCCTGTCATATGTCCTGCCAACACCAAAGCTGCGGCCGCCAGCATAACCATCAGCTCAGAGAGAACCGATAAGGTTCCTGAAAGAGCCTCGCTGCCTCCCATAGCGCCATCCAGTCTTATTTTTTCCAGGTTATAGCTCTGGTTCATCTGTTGGAATCCTTCAAGGCTTTTGGCCTGACAGCCATAGGTATAAAGAACATAAAATCCCTCCAGATGGCTTTCCCCATATTCTGTCAATGCAGACAGCAGATGAGAAACCTTTAGCTGAAGCTGGGAGAGCTTTTTTCCCATAAGTCTGGGAAAGAAATAGATTCCCAGTGAAAGCAGGGCAATCAGCAAGGTCAGACCCGGGTTAATGTACAAAAGAGCAGCAGTAATCACGCAAAGGCTAATTCCATTCTGCAAAATCAAAAGCTTGCTTTTTACTGTTCCCTCCTGGTACATATTTACATCATTGGTCAGCAGAGAAAGGTAGGAAGTCATGGCCTGCTTCCGAAAATCCCCGTAATTGCGCCGCAGTATCTTTTCGTACAGCTCATTCCTCAAGTTCCTCACATAATCATCGGAAACCTTTTGCGTATAATAGTTTTTCAGATAATTAGAGGTAAAGTACAACAGTCCCAAAAGCAATGTGCCCGCCAAAATCACCTGCAGCTGTCTTCCATCTCCCTGTTGGGCTCCGTCAACCGTATTCTGTATCATGACTGCCAATGCAACGGTAAGCATAGCACCTATAAAATTCAGAAAGCTGAGAACTCCCAGTTTTCTCGGCGAAATCCTGCAATATTTTTTCATTCCTTTTCCACCTCGCTGACAGGAGAAGAAATCAGAGACAGACAGCGCAGTTTGCCTCCCTGGGTTTTACCGCAGTGCCCCATGTATTTTTTACATAAGGCCCCATACTCCTCCATGAACTCCCTATAATCCTCATCTGTCACACACAAGAAATCCCTTCTGGCGAAAAGAAGGGGTCTGTCTTTTGCCTTCTTGCCGTCCACATCTCCTTGGTGTGGAATCTGGTCAGGGGTCTGGTCTGAAGCCTCCCCGAAAGCCTGGTCCGAAGGTTGCCCAAAAACTTCTTTTTGGCTTTTCTCCTCATAATACTTCTGGAAATCCATCAAAAGCTGCAGCAAAAACACCGTTATGTTTCCTTCCACACCTTCTTCCAGGTTCTCCTCCACACCGTAAAACTTCTCCACAGTTCCCCTGATACGCTTTTCCCGCAGCACCTTAATGATATGATGCTGCTCCAATATTTTTATATGATTATACACAGAAGCCTTAGAAACATCCGGCATGTAAGCAATCAATTCCCCTGCCGCAGCCTCCTTGTGAAGAGACAAATACTGCAATATTCTTCCCCGTACCGGATGGATAAAAATTTCTGTTCTGTTCATAGGCTAAGTCCTCCCTGCTTTAATTTTTTTCCTGTGATTTATTCCTGGATTATATGTGTAATAAAAAATGGGGCTGTCGGGAAATAGATAGTTCCAAACAGGGGCAGGTGTGACTCGTGC
>CABSEJ010000264.1 GCA_902476765.1 uncultured Blautia sp. | reverse complement strand
CTTTCAACCTGAATATGCCCTCCATGGGCCCGGACAATCCACTGCACCATGGCAAGCCCCAGTCCGGAATGACCGGAATCCGAGCGTGATGCATCCACCCGGTAAAAGCGTTCCCAAATATGGGGAAGGCTTTCTTCTGGAATTCCGATTCCGTCATCCTCCACCACACCTGTGATTTCCTGCTCTGTGGCACTCAGTCTTACCCATACATGGCCGGATTTACGGTTATAGGCCACTGCGTTAGAAATCAGGTTCACCAAAAGCCGGATATAAAAGCTTTCGTCCACCATAGCCCGGATATCCGGCTGAATTTCTGTCACTATCTCAATTCCTTTTTCTCTGGCCAAAAGCTGCTGCTCTTCCGCCGCCATTTCCGTAAGCTCGCTGATATCCAGCCACTCTTTCTGCAAATTCTGCCGCCCCTGGTCTGCCCGTGACAACATAAGAAGCTGAGAAATCATCTGTCCCATAGCTCTGGCTTTTTTCTGGATAAGACAGATTTCTTTTTTCTGTGCTTCTGAAAGCTCCTGGTCCTGAAGCATACTGTCGCACTGGGTTAAAATCACGGTAACCGGTGTCCGCAATTCATGAGAAACATCAGAGGTAAACTGCTTCTCTCTGGCGAAAGCTTCCTGCAGCTGTTCCAGCATTTCATCAAAGGTTAGGGAGAGCTGGTAAATCTCATCTTTCCCCTTTCCCTGTCCCAGTCCTACTCTTCGGGACAAATCTCCGTCTTTTTGTATATTCTGTACAGTTTCCGTAATTTTCTGAACGCTGCGCAAGGTTCGCTTGGTAAACCGGTAGCCAATGAATGCTGTCAGCACCACCATCAAGGGCAGAAGAATCAAGGCAAACCGCTGGGTAATCTTCATATTCCGTTCTGCCTCTGTAACAGAAGTGATTCCCCGGAAATACAGGGTGCCGTACCCCTCCAGCTCCTGCCGCAAATCATACACATACCAAAGAGTCCCTTTATCCTTCAGCTGCTGAAGCTGACCATCCTGAAATTCCGGGGACAGATGAAATCCATAAGGCATTCTGCCGTAAAGGAATTTTCCCTGTTCATCATATAAGGACAGATACACATCCTTTTCCAGATTCAGAAAATCATTATCCACGTCCAGCCCGTCTGCATCCACGTCTACCTCTTCTACACTCTCCTGTACCAAGTGTTTTATCTGCTCCTGGGTAGAGGAAAGAACCTCCTGGCTGCTGAGAGAAAACAGCACGGCCAGAGCCGCACAGGTCAGCAAGGTCATAAAGAAGGTATACAAGGCTGTCAGCTTGGCTTTTAAACTCCATCTTTTCATTCCTGCTCCTTTAACACATATCCGGCTCCCCGGACAGTGTGAATCAGCTTATTCTCATGGCCCTCGTCGATTTTTTTCCGAAGATAACGGATATATACATCAATTACATTAGAGCCTCCGGTGTAGTCATAATTCCAGATGTGCTGCTCCAGCTTATCTCTGGACAGGACAATTCCCGGATTCTGTACCATATAGCGAAGAATAGAAAACTCTTTACCCGACAGGGTAATTGGTTTACCTCCCCGGTACACCTCATGAGTATCCAGATGTACCTCCAAGTCTCCTACCTGATAACAGGTTTTTGGAGCATCCGCCGGTTTTCTCAAAAGCACCCGGATTCTGGCCAGCAGTTCTTCAAAAGCAAAGGGCTTTACCAAATAGTCATTTGCCCCTGCATCCAGCCCTCTGACTCTGTCTTCAATACTGTCTTTAGCTGTTAAAAGCAGCACCGGCACCGGATTGCCGGCGCTTCGTATTTTTTTTAACACTGTCAGCCCGTCCATAACAGGCATCATGATATCCAGAATCAAAGCATCATACTCTGCGCCGGCCATATAATCAAGAACTTCTTCTCCATTAAAGCAGGCATCCACACTATAATGCTGCCCTCTCAGTCTTTCCGATAATATCCGGTTCAAATCTCTCTCATCTTCTGCAATCAAGATTCTCACTGTGCATCCTCCTTGGATTCAAAAATTTGAAACAGCCTGGGGCATACTCTATTTCAAGTCAAATATGCCTTCTGTTTAAAATACATTTCTACCGGCTATTCTACCACAAAAAAACAGGACAGCATAGCCTTTCCTGGTTATACTGTCTTGTGAGGATTATTTCCGTTTTAAGGAAGGAAATTTTCTGTTTTTCTTTAGATTCCCAAAGCTGCTCTCTTCTCCTCGATTCTGGCAATCATTGCATCTCCCAGCTTTTCAATGTCTTTTTCCACTGTATAAGCTGCTTCTACCCAGTCTCTCACGCCTTCTGTCAGCCAGTATACCATCTCAGAGGAGCCGCTGACCTGTGGGTCTACGCCCAGGAAGGTGTCGATTCCTGTGGCCACAACATAGTTTCCGATAGACACGGCCTTCTCAGACATCCATTCCGGTGCACATCCTACCAGCGGAAGCTGGGAGATATGCAAACCGGAATCCTGGGCCAGGCGGGAAGCCAGCACCATCATACGGCTGATATCCACGCAGGAG
>CABSEJ010000263.1 GCA_902476765.1 uncultured Blautia sp. | reverse complement strand
AGTAAAACACTGAATTGCCTGAAAACACAGGAAATATCAGTGTTTTCTTATGTTTCCCTTAATTATAAGGCTCATGAGAACCATAATTATTCCCGAAACTGAGATTCAGGGCCACCGGCATCTGCATTTTCAAGGATTGGCGAATCACATAATCTATACCCTGCATAAGCTCCGTTGTTCTGGGAAAGCCCTCCTCCCTGGGAACTCCCAGCTTCACCACAATAAGATTGCTCTCATAGGCCACGCCCCGGCTGATTCCTTCCATAGCCCGGCCATTTCCTGCCGCAATGCCCATAACTCCTGTCCCATGGCCGCTTGTATCCCGGCTGGGAACTATTTCCGCCCGTTCTCGAAGGGTAGGGGCTTCCAAAGCCCGGTCAATATCTTCCTTGGTATATTCTGTCCCAAGGTAATAACCCTCCGGCGGTTTTCCCGGTATAGTCTGGTCCCAGAGCCTGAGAATCCGACTGCTGCCGTCCTGGTTCCGGAAATCCGGATGACTGTAATCAATACCGGAATCCACACAGGCCACCAGCACCCCTCTTCCGGTAAGGCCTGCTCCCAGAGGAGAAAATTCACTCTGAACCCCATTCATGCAGGAGGCGCTGCGCCCCTGCTCTACAGCAAAAAAAAGCCGCTTAGGCTTCTCTACATACTCTATCTGGGGAATATCGGCCAGAGAATCCACCATGCCCTGGGGAATCGTTAAAATCCCAAAATCTCCCAGAAGCTCCGTTACTTGTACCTCCGGCCCCAGGATGTCTCTCAGATTTCCGGAATACTTTATTATCAGCTCCCATACCCCATCCTGGCTGTCATATCCTACATTTAACTGAAGTGACTTTCTCCGCTCCTCCTCCGTTGCATCCAGCGCCAGATTCAGCATATTTTCCAGCTTTTGGCTGTCCATGTATGCCTCTCCCTTTAGTCCCTGTTACTCTAATATATAATGGCATCTTTCGAAACTTTCCTATGGCAACACAAAATATTCGATATACAGCGAGAAAAGCAGACTGCCCAAATCAGACAATCTGCTTTTCTACCACACATGTATAAAGAGGTTCTCGTAAGCTATTTTTCTTTGGAAATAATATGATAAGGCAGAGCCACAAATACTATGGCGCCTATCATATTTCCAACTGTAGCCAGCAGCACACTGTAGAAATACTGTCCTACTCCTACAGAACCGTTTGCCACTGCCACACCGATAATACTCATATTTGCAATACTATGTTCAAATCCGCACACCATAAAGACAAAGATACACCAGAAAATCATGATAAGTTTTCCAGACTCTGTCTTCAGCTTAATTCCGCACCATACGGCCAGGCATACCAGAATATTACAAAGGATTGCCCTGGCCAGAAGAGGAATAGGTGCAAATCCAACCTTAGTAGCTGCAATACTTCCGAAATACTCCGCTGTATCTCCGCTTGGAATACCGGTAACCTGGAAAACTGCCACGGAAGCCACAGAACCAATCAGATTTCCCAGCCAGCATACCACCCAAAGTTTAATCGTATCTGCCCAGCTAACAGCTTTTCTAAAAGAAGCTGCTGACATAACAAAATTATTTCCCGTAAACAGCTCCGCTCCCGCCATAACAACAAGGCTCAGTGCAGAAGCAAAAGCAAAGGCCTGGGCCACTTTTGTCCAGGAAGCAGCCTCCCCTGCGGAGATAATACCGCCTAAGGTAAATGCAACAAAGCTTCCGAAGGAAATAAACATACCTGCAACCATAGCAGAAATAAAATATCCCAGAGGATTATTTTTCAGCAGGTTGATTTTGCCTACGCCTCCGTTTACCACTGCCTTATATTCATCTTTAAACATCCTTTATCGCTCCCTTCAGCATTCGTACTTTGAAAGGCAACTGCCGCACTAAACATTTCTTCCGTTTAATGCGGCAGTCTCCCTATATTAAGAGAATTTCCCTATGGGCTGATTTAGAACAATCCGGAAATCTTTCCTGTCTCGTCTACGTCGATTCTCTCGGCAGCCGGTACCTTCGGCAATCCCGGCATGGTCATGATTTCTCCGGTCAGGGCAACGATAAAGCCTGCTCCTGCGCTTATCTTCAGGTTACGCACAGTTACCTCGAAATCTGTAGGTGCTCCCAGCTTGGTCTGGTCGTCTGTCAGGCTGTACTGAGTCTTTGCCACACAGATTGGGCAGTTTCCATAGCCCAGCTCTTCCAGCTTCTTAGCCTGCTTTACTGCATTGGCTGTCAGTACCACTCTCTTGCCTCCGTATACCTTCTGTACTATCTGGTTCAGCTTCTCTTCGATGCTTCCTTCCAGTTCATAAGAATATGTAAAGTCATTTGGCTCCTCTACCAGTCGGATAACTTCTTTAGCCAGAGCTACGCCGCCTTCGCCGCCTTTTGCCCATACTTCGGAAAGAGCTACGTTTACGCCCAGTTCTTTACATTTCTGCTCTACCAGGTCAAGCTCTGCCTTGGTATCGGTTGGGAATGCGTTGATGGCAACTACACATGGCAGTTTGTATACATTC
>CABSEJ010000262.1 GCA_902476765.1 uncultured Blautia sp. | reverse complement strand
TAGGGGAGGGAAGGACAGTAATGCTCTTCTCTTACCCGACTACGCCAGTGTGGAAATGCTATATCACCCAGAGTATGCAGGGTATCCCCTGGCGGTAGGCGGGGATCCCGAGGCGAGGCATGGAATTGTGCTTACAGCCAATTATGTGGCAAAGAAAAAAGGAGTGAAGACGGGACAGGCACTTTGGCAGGCAAAAATGGCATGTCCGGATCTTGTGATTGTTCCGCCCAGGATGGACTTGTATCTGCGTTTTTCTTCTCTTCTAAGAGAAATTTATGGGGAATATACTGATCTGGTTGAACCATATGGATGTGACGAAGCCTGGTTAGATATTACGGACAGTGCGGCCTTAAAGGGAGAGGGAAGAAAAATTGCAATGGAGATTAACCGGCGTGTGAAAAAAGAGCTGGGAATTACGGTCAGTATCGGGATTTCCTGGAATAAGATTTTTGCAAAACTGGGAAGTGATTATAAGAAGCCTGATGGAATCACGGTGTTTTCAAAGGAAAATTATAAGGAACAGCTCTGGAGACTTCCTGCTGCAGATCTTTTGTATGTTGGACGTTCTACCAGAAATACGTTAGATCGTTATGGAATTCAGACAATTGGGGAGCTTGCCCTGGCGGATTCAAAGTTTCTGGAACGGTTATTTGGAAAAATGGGTCTGGTGCTTTACTCTTTTGCAAATGGCTGGGACGAGTCACCTGTATCGGCGCAGGGGTATGAAGCACCTATAAAGTCTATTGGTAATAGTACAACCACTCCCAGGGACCTGGAGAACAACCTGGACGTGCAGATTGTACTGATGGCATTGGCAGAAAGTGTTGCAGCCAGGCTTCGGAAACATGGCTTCAAATGCAAGGTGGTGTCCATCACCATCCGGGATAATGGGTTATACTCTTTTTCGAGACAGAAAAAGCTGGAGAGGCCTACGGATATTACCAATGAGATTATGACGGCTGCCTACCTGCTGTTCAAAGAAAATTATAACTGGAATCATCCGATCCGAAGCCTTGGAATACGTGCAGAAAATCTGGTTTTGGCAGACGTACCAGTACAGCTTGATTTGTTTATAAGCGAGGAACAACGGGAAAAGCAGGAAAAAATGGACCAGGCTGTAGATGAGATTCGCAGAAGGTTTGGGTATTTCAGTATCCAAAAAGCGTTTGTGTACCAGGACAAAGCTCTGGCAAGCTTGGATGCACAAAGTTCCCACACGGTTCATCCGGTAGGCTATTTTAATGGGAGGTAATTGGTAAATGGAAAATGCAAAAGTATATGTAGAGGTTCTGGTGAGTTTTGATAAGGACGGAACTATGAGTCCAGTGGAATTTATCTGGGAAGATGGAGAAAAATATCATGTGGACCGTATCCTTGCAAGGGAACGCTGTGCAAGCCGAAAAGCAGGCGGAGTCGGGATGCGATATACCGTAATTGTGAATGGAAAAGAGAGCCATTTATACTATGAATTTGATAAATGGTTTATGGAAAGGCGCTGTTCCTAATGTTTGTTCTTGGAAAATATGAGACAATACATGTGCACAATATATAGAATTATACGATTGACACATACCATATATTGTGCTATCCTATAATCGAATTATCATTTATGCATAGCACCCCTATGTAGAAAAGTTTAGTCCTGATAAGACATCAGGAGCAATCATTTGAGATTACATATCTGGAACATATAGAAAGACATCAAAAAAACCTGGAATGGATTTTTGATGTCTTTTTTTGTTGCCAAGAATTTCAGAGACAAAGGGCGCAAATACGAAAGAAAGGAGAAGATTGATAGTTCAAAAAATATAAGAATATCGGAGGATGAACATGGAACAGAAAATTTTGCAATATGAAGGACCGGTTAGAAACGAAGAAATCGTTCTGAAAGTAGCTTCCTATGCGTATGGAAACCAGCTTTTTGTTGGAATGATGAGACCAGGCGAGGAAGAGGAGTCATATGGTGATCTGACCATAAACCTGCCCTATGAAGACGTAGAGAGAAATGAAGCATTTATTTCGGACCTTAATTGGAAGTATAAAATTAAGTTTATCCGCAAATATAAGCTTGGGAGAGTTCGGCGAAGAGTAGGACATTCCGGATATTGTACTTATCGTCTGGTTCAGTTTAATTTGAAAAAGCTGGCAGAATACGATCCGGAAGGTGTGGAAAAGTTTCTTGCGGAACAGAAAGGAGAACACGCGTAAATGGAAAATGCCGGAAACCGAAAAATGTTAGAACTATAAAGAAGGTGATGGCATAAGAAATGAAGAGTATGCAGGCTATTATTGTCTGGTACTGGCAATCGTGTGTGGGCTGAACGCAGCGGAGGCCTGGAAAATCTATCAGTATGGACCGGATCATCCACTAAGCAAAAAGATACTGAAGCGCAAAATCAGGGATTCCTCCCTGAAAAAGATGAAGAAAAAAGAGCAGGAGAAAATGATGAAAAAGCTGTTTCTGGAAGGCTACAGTAAAAACGCAATTGCAGATGCGTTTGAATGCTTACCGGAAACCGTAACGGCGAGAATCAAAAGAGCAGAGGAGG
>CABSEJ010000261.1 GCA_902476765.1 uncultured Blautia sp. | reverse complement strand
AATCACAGAGGAGAACCATTTCGGGCAGTTTATCCAGCAAGCCTTAATAATGATTCCAATAATTGCCACAGCCCACACAGCCCCGCAGAGAAGGTATCCGGTAGTTCCCTGGAGTACAATGAGACAGACCGGGGTGTAGCTGCCTGCAATAAGGACGAAAATCATCATATGGTCTATTTTTCGAAGCCGGCGATTTACTTTTTCTGTAGAATCTACGGTGTGGTAGATGGTGCTGGCTGCATAGAGTAAAATCATGCTGAGAATGAAAATTCCCATGGCAATGACATAAATACTGTCCGGTTCTCTGGCTGCCTTATGCAGCAGAGGGAGAGCTGCCAGGATGGCCATGATGCAGCCGATAAAATGAGTAATTGCGCTTCCGGGGTCTTTGATTTTAAATTTCATACATACCACTCCTGTTCTGTTTTTTATAGTATATGAATTGATTCATATGGTATTCATAAATTTTAGATGTAGTTTTAAAAACTATGTATTGATATATGTATACTACACCTGATTTTGAGAAATTGCAAGAGGGGAAATGTAGTTTTTCTTGCAGGGCTTGAGTTTCCGCAAACTGTAATTCAAAAATGAATATGTCTGCCCAAAGTGCCAATCTGCCGACTTTTTGAAAAATTCAGAATGGCAGTTCTGTGATTAGGGGCACTTTAATAAGCCCCGCCGGAACCGGACTTTGGGAGACATATTTTTTTATGTATTTAAACAGCCAGCTTAAGACAGAGTTGACGGTATGCAGGACGTTTCGTCCGAAACCATAGTCGGATGCCTTCTTTTGCATAGGATAGTATGCCGGAGATGCCTTTTGCCAGCCGATAATAGCAGAAAGATATTTTCACTTTTATGGGATCTGCTGTCTTTATAATAGCAACTTTAAGGGCATTTGTTTCCGGCTTCATGGAAATATGAGCCAGGAATGCCATGCATAAAGTGATATAGAAATTTAAGGCATTGATTGCTTTGAGCTTCCGTACCCGGAAGTTTTCAAATTGAAACATCTGTTTTTTACAGCGGAAATATTCCTCAATGCGCCATCTGGAAAAATAAAGTTTTGCAATCTTTATCACATCGTCTTTCGATTTGATTTCTTTGTTCGTTGCAAGCATCATAGGTTGGTCAGTAATGCCGTAAACAAGGACTAAATAAATATCTTTTCTGGATGCAGTTATCTGTACTTTTACATGGGAAAGATAAGCCTCATGCCGCTTCCCTTTGTAGAACAGAGGCAGTTTTACCTTGCCTTTCCTGCGGCT
The DNA here is from genome assembly GCA_902476765.1 of uncultured Blautia sp. Lineage (GTDB taxonomy): Bacteria > Bacillota > Clostridia > Lachnospirales > Lachnospiraceae > Blautia. The sequence continues at coordinate 1,284 of CABSEJ010000261.1, read as the reverse complement.
GCGCAGTTCGGTGGCAAATACCCATTTATTATGATACAGGAGCTTCCGCTTTGCAGTCAGACGAATCACATAGTCCTGATTCATGGAATCCAGTTTGAGAAACATCTTGTTATCATCATATCCGCGATCCATGACAAAGGTTGCTTTTTCAAATAAAGCAGCTGCACGTTCCATAGCAGAAAAAGTAATATTGTTGATGGATGTGAAGCCTTTTTCATTTGAAGAATGGGTTTTAGAAAACAGACTGACAGGATGATTGTTGTTGGTAAGGACAGTGGCTTCCGTTACATGATACCCTTTCTTATAGACATTTTTTGTAGAAGTACTCTCAGAGCCATCGCGTACCCAGCCAAGGGATTCGAATTTATAACCATCCGGTTTTACTACGTCACTGTCATCGATATGAATGACAGGATGAGCCGGACACCATTTCTTTATGTGGGTCAGGTAGGCTCTCAAAGCATCTTTTGGTGTACCTTTTGACAAATGTCTGGAAAGGCGGTCGACACTGTTGATTTTTTTGGAATGCTCATGTAACTGGTCAACAATGTCTGTAAGGAGACAACTGTTGGAAGCAAGAATACCATAATTCATGTCAGCTATAAACTTTTTTTCCGGTTTGGGAAGCTTTCTGGAAATTTTATTGGAAAAAGTTAAAATTTCCCGTTTCATTTGATAAGTTTTTGATGTACAATTAACCACAGGGAATCCTCCTCTTTTTTGTTTAGTACGATTTTTTTGTGGTGATTAAATTTTACATCAAAAAGGAATAGGATTCCTTATATTTTTGGCATTTTTAAAAAGTTGTTAATAATCAGCAAGGATGATTATAGGTTCTGTGGATAAAACTGCGGAAACTCAAGATAATCCACCTCTTGACAAATATTTTTTTTGTGATATACTTTGAAAATCAAAATAATCTAATTTCAAAATATTTTATCTTAAAACAATTATGCGGAGATGAAGGATGACTGGAAGAATTTTGGGAACCGGCGCTTATGTGCCGGCCAGAACAGTAGAAAATCTGGCGAAGGTAGTGGATACCAATGATGCCTGGATTCAGGAACGGACAGGAATTGCCAGACGCCATTTGATAGAAGAGGAAACTACCTCTTATATGGCAGCCCAGGCAGCCAGGGAGGCGCTTTTGCAGGCGGGGATTGCAGGTGAGAATGTGGATTTGATTTTAGTGGCAACCTCCACACCGGACACCATATTTCCCTGTGTGGCATGTGAAGTACAAAAAGAAATAGGGGCAGCCAACAGCCCAGGGTTTGACTTAAA
>CABSEJ010000260.1 GCA_902476765.1 uncultured Blautia sp. | reverse complement strand
CTAAAATGGTCCTGGAAACCGGACTGCACCCGGGAGCTTTAAAAGATATGGTCTGCTCCCCGGCCGGTACCACCATTGAAGGGGTAAATGTGCTGGAAAAAGAAGGGATGCGCAGCGCTGTTATGGGCGCTGTGAGAGCATGTATTTCTAAAACAAAAAAACTATAGGATGTGCCGACGGTAAAGTAATGATGAAAGAAAGAGAAGAAGTTGAGGCAGTCGCCAAATGGACATGCTTGCATGTCCGCTTGGCTCGCTGCTCGCAGGAATAAATATTCCTTACAAATATTTATTGCCACAACTCCTTCTCTATTATAACGGGAAGTGAAGTCCATATTCCTAATCCTGTATTTCTACACTTACATCCCCGCTGACAGTTTCAAAAGAAAAATCTGCCTGCCCGTCTTTATAAACGCCGCCGTTACCCTTTTGGAGAACCGGAAAATCCATATGTACTTTTCCGCTTACTCCGTCCATCTCATAAGTAAAACCGGAATTTTCCGGAATACGGAGACGGATTTCCCCACTGACCGTATCCGTACGCACCTTATCAGGGCATTGGGTGCTGGAAACTTTCATATCTCCGGAAACGCTGTCAAAATCAATTTTGCCTACAGCACCTGTAAATTCCGCTCTTCCACTGACACTATCTCCAATAAATTCCTCTGAAATCTCCAGATTCTCCCCCTCTAAATCTCCGCTGACAGTGTCCCATCTCAGTTTCTCTACCTGAATTTCCCGTACACGGAAATTCCCGGAGGCAGTATCCAGAATCAATTCTTTTCCGCTGATGTGAGACATATCCGTATCCGCAGAAGCCGTATCCACGGAAAGCTGCTTCAACTGGGAAGCCTTTTCTCTTGGAATCTCCAGCTTTAATGTTTTTTTAACCCCGCTGTCAGCAGAAATAAACCGGAATTTTTTTCCGCTTTCCTGAAATTGAATTCTCAGAGTACCATTATCGTTAAAGTAGTGAAGTTTTTCCCTTTCTGATAATTCACGGCCCGCAGTTTCCTCCATACGGATAGTATCCCCTTCATACACTGCTATTTCCACCTTCCCTGAGGTCCAGTTCACATCCAGACTATCCACCTCACTGGCAGGTACTTCTCCTCCTCCTGCAATATACTTTTCACTGTTTTTATAAGAGTTTCCCTCAAAACTTATGAAAGAAAAGGAAAAATTATGGCCGAAAATAATCCCTACTATCAATATTATCAGCAAAGCTGCCGCTACAATAGACCATACAATAATTCTTAAATACGCTGCATCTTTTCTATTCATTCCCGTCACCTTTTTCTCAATTCAAAAATTGCCTTTATAATCTCCTCTACAGCCGCTGCCAGTAAAAAGATTACCCAGGTTATGTGCCAGGCTCCAGAGGTAAAGCTTACAAGGATATAGCATAGAACTGCCAAGGCCCACAGACAGCTGTTAATAGCCTTTCTTGCTCTTCTGTCAGCCTCTGTCTGACTTTGCCATTCCTTAAAATCTTCTACCATGGACTCCTCTTTTCTCTTATAGCTGGGTTTTGTCATATTTACATATATCAGAATACCTGTAGCTGCTGCAATCATTAGAAACATGATTCCAATGCCCAGAGAGTCTTCCAGGGGTGTATCCTCAAACAAAATCACCGGCATCAAGCAAAGAATATATAAGACAACAGCCAGGGCTGTCAGTCCTGCATATCTTTTTTTATGTTTTTCTGTCCATGTACTGTTTTCCCTTTTTCCAAATCCATCCCCGTCTTCCTCCAGCACATCCAGCAGCTCTTGAATATCTCCGATACTTGCCACCGCTATATTATAGGCAGCCTCAGGGCTTTTTCCTTCTTCCAGCAAATCGTGGTATTTATCGGTAATATTTTGCAACACCTCTTCTTTTAGCTCCACGGATTTTCTGGTTACCTTTACCCCTGCAAAAATTTCATCCATATAAGCTCTCAATCTATCTTCCATGTTCATGGCCACTATCCTCCCCCTGTATCAATACATCAATCATTTCCCTGGCCTCCCGCCATTCCTTTTTCATGATGGAACAGGCCATTCTCCCCTCCGGTGTAATGGTATAATATCTTCTTCTGGCTCCCGTAGTCTCATTTCCCCAGTAGGAGCAGATATAGCCTGCCTCCTCCAATCTGCGAAAGGCTGTGTAAAGAGTAGCTTCTTTCAACTCATACTGTTGATTGGTCTTTCTCAGAATTTCTTTATTGATTTTATATCCGTAACTGTCCTCTTTCAAAAGATGAGACAAAATAATCATCTCTGTATGCCCCCGGATTAAATCTGAAGCAATTGACATTCCATTACCTCCTTTCTATGAATACATTAAACCACATGATACCTCATCTGTTAAGGTATATAAAAACATAAATCAGTTTTTCTATAAGCGGTTCTTGAAGTATTAAACTTTTCATTCTGCAGAGCAGTTCAAAGGATTTTTCTAGGAAATAAAAAACTCACAGGTGCATATTCTGCTTCCTGTGAGTTTTTTGACATAGCGAGAGGGGGATTTGAACCCTCGACACTACGGGTATGAACCGTATGCTCTAGCCAACTGAGCTATCTCGCCATAT
>CABSEJ010000259.1 GCA_902476765.1 uncultured Blautia sp. | reverse complement strand
CAGCAGGACTGGATAGATGATTATTCACGACATAACCCGGCTTATCGTTCTGCTTATCACAAAAAAGCATTAGGGATACAGGGAAAGTTTCCTGTGTGCCTAATGCTTTTTCTGTTTTACGGAATAATCTGAATTACATTTACAGAATGAGGAGCCAGAGTAATCAGCCTTTCTTTATGGAAAATTCCTAAATCTTTTTCCAGAATTTTAACCTCTTCGTGTTGGACGTCGTTATAGGATTCCGTACTGTTTCCGGCAATATAAAATTGTTTAGCTGTCCCTTGTATACCGGCAATATCCAGTGAAAGGTTCAGGGAACGACCGGGGTCTTTATTTACGGCAGCAATGGCGATTCCTGGTTTGTCGGACCATTTAGAGGCAACTATATCTATAGCGGAAATGCTGACAGACTGATGATTTTTGTCCCGGACAGTAATCATAGGAGAGTTTTCTTCCCAAGTATTTAATATAAAGTCACCCATATAATTCACATACAAATCGAAAACGTGATAGGTAGTTCGCAGTACAATTCCTTCCGGGCAAGTATAGATACACCCTCTTGTGTTCACTGCAGGGGCATAATTGGCCATACCTACAATATCGCAGTTTCTGTTTAATTCATTTAAAAAACAAGCAGTAAATACAGCGTCTGCCATAGTATATTTGGTATTGTCATCATTTTCATCTCTTGGATAGAGGTATTCTTCTTTTGTCACGCCTTGCTTGATGGTATGGACATTAGGATGATACCAGCCTCTTAGATTCCACTCGTCAAAGGCAATTTTTATTTTCTTTTCAAGATTCATTGCAGTGAGAAGCCCTCTGACTTTTTCAATGGAATGTCCGATTCTATAGGTATAGGCCATGGATTCTTCGTAGTTGGCATAATCATTGGTCTGATTAATGCCGTCCCAATATTGATGAATAGAAATCCAATCCAGAAAGTCGCCTGCCTCTCTTAAAAGCGTAAGATTCCAGTCTAAATCCGTAAGAGCGGCGGCGCTCAGTTCTGTTAATGGGTCTACGTGTTTAATCATTTTTGCAGATTCTTTTACCAGTCTGCCCCACTGGGCAGAGTCTTTGGCGCCGATTTCCCAGAAACCATAATTTTCATTTCCGATACTCCAGTATTTGACTTTATGGGGTTCCTGAAAACCGTTCTCGATACGCCATTTGGCATATTTTCCTTCGGATTCCAGGTTGCAGTATTCTACCCAGTCGCTCATTTCCTCCGGCGTGCCTGTTCCGGCGTTGGTACAGATGTAGGACTCACAGTCTAATTTCCGGCAGAGCTTTATGTATTCGTCTGTGCCGAAGGTATTGGGGTCCTCTACTCTCCAGGCCTTATCAAAAAAAGGACTTCTGTTCTTTCCCACAGCATCTTTCCAGTGATAGGAAGAAACAAAACAGCCTCCCGGCCATCTTAAAATTGGGATTTTGATTTTCTTTAGTGCAGATATAACATCTTTCCGAAGTCCGTCTTCATCTGCAAAAGGAGATTGAGGGTCATAAATACCGCCGTAGATTTGTCGGTGAAAGTGTTCGATAAAATGACCGTAAAGAAAAGAACTCCGTTTGCCGAAAACATTGTTTAAATTTCCGTGCAGAATCATTTTATAGTACCTCCATTTTTCATATATTTATGCATTCATAGTAGAGACAGAGAAATATCTTGTCAATATATTTTCTTTTATAGGGAACAACTTTCTGGATTTTCTCCAGATGTATGTGGCAATATTGTACAAAATACATAAAGTAAAGTTGTATAAAACCACAAAAATAGGTGGAATCTCTAAAAATGTCTTGCAATTTATCTGGAACATGATATATTTACCTTAATAAGATTACTAATCATATCAGAGATAATACTAAAAAACAGATAAGGAGATAAAATGAAAGGAGAAGCATTTATAGAAATTCTGAAAGAAGAGATTATGCCTGCCCTGGGATGTACAGAGCCTATGGCCATTGCTTACGCATCAGCGAAAGCACGGGCTGTTTTAGGAAAGATTCCGGATAAGGTTACCATTAAAGTAAGCAGCAATATTTTAAAGAATGCTATGGGAGTAGGAATTCCCGGAACAAATATGGTAGGATTGGAAATCGCTGCGGCTTTAGGTGTTATCGGCGGTGACAGCGACGAAATTTTGGAAGTGCTGAAAAATATTACAGACCAGGACATAGAAGCGGCGAAAAAATATGTAAAAAGACATATTGAAGTTGCCGTCAAGGAGACGGAAAAGAAATTGTATATCGAAGTCCTGGCGGAAGTGCCGGAGGACTCTGCAAAGGTAGTGATTGAAGACAGCCATACGAATATTACCATGATACAACATGGCCGGATTACCATCTATGAAAAAAGTGACTGCCAAGATATTGCAGACAGTAAGTCAGAAAGAGACTCCGTCAGTATTAAAGAAATTTATGATTTCATACAGAATATAGATGCCGGGGAGTTAGATTTCCTAAACGATACCATAGACTTGAACTGGAAAATCGCTCAGGAGGGTATTTTCGGAAAATACGGATTGGGTGTAGGGAAAAGTATATACGAATGTGCATTGACAGAACATCCGGAAAGCATGACAGACAGAGAATATGCTTCTGCCTGTACGGCGGCTGCCGCAGA
>CABSEJ010000258.1 GCA_902476765.1 uncultured Blautia sp. | reverse complement strand
ATGAAAAAGAATCCTGCTTTGCAGGATTCTCCGCCTGGGTTGGGTCGCTTTAGCGACATAACTCCTCTCCAACCCAGTGTGCTCCTGCCCGGAGGGCTTTTTGTTCTAAAGGAAATTCAAGGGAATTTCCTTTAGAACAAAGAAAGCTGCCCATAAAACATATAGACAAAATATCTACAGGTTTTATACGACAGCTTCCCGTCAAACATGTTCGTTAATTTTCTTATTCTTCCAAAAACTGGCCCAGGTCCTGACTTTTCCAGAGATAAATATCCAGATTTGTCCTGTCTCTGTCCTTCCAGCGGACAGTCACCCAATGATTATAATCTATACCGCTGCCTACACCGTAACGTCCCTCCAATAAGGTTGGAGACTTCAGAAGGCTCTCTATTATCCCGCTGTCATCTATGGTTACGGACTTATATTCGCCGTTTTCATCTAACTCTGTAAAATCCGTGATCTGCACATCCAAAACCTGGTCTATAGGGATTACTTTAGGCATAGGATTCCCTGCCTCCTCTAAAAGCCCTCTGGTTTTCTCAAAGCTTTCATACACCGGAAGCTTATAAGTGTAAGTATACTCTCCTCCGGCTTCATCCTTCAGTTTTTCATCCATTCTCAGATAACCGATGATAGCCTGCTCCTGACACTTGGCAAAGCTCAGGCTTTCCAGCTCTCCTTTATAGGTTTTATATATATTTTGCAGCTTTTCGTCAGATACCTCCAGCTTTTTCCCTGATTGCAAAAAGCTCTCTGTATAGACATCCGGTATCTTTTCCCAATCCACATAGGAAGTGGGAAGTACGGCTTTTCTGAATTCCCAGTTATCATAGATTTCCCCGATATTCTCCACCAGCTCCTGGCTTTCCGGTACATAGTACATCCGATATACATCTCTGCCGGATTTCAGATGATAGGCAATGTACACAGAAACTATGGTATCCTCTGTAAAATTGTTATAATTTCCGGAATACCAGCTATCTGCCACATTCATTTCCGTCTGGTTTGTAAAATGATCATCCTCTTTGTTTTCTTTGAAATAAGCAACGGACTTTTCCGCCAGGTCATAAATCTTATCAAAGTTTTCTACCCGGCTTTTTTCCAGGAATTCTCCTGTATCGTATATGTTTGCCGCCTCCGGGTAAGACAAATTTCCGTTAATACTGTTTAAGTATACAGACATGGATTGTATTCTCTCTTTATCCGGCAGGTAACTGTCCACACCCAGTACATCCAAACGATACATCAAAAGAAGTACCGCCAGCAGCGCCAGGGTAACACCGGAGGAAATCCCCGGCTTCAGGCATTTTTTTATATCAAGGGTAAAAAGGAAATTCAAAATTCCCAGCAGCACCACCGCAGATACTAAGCAGCCCAGGCACAGCCACAAAAAATTGTGTTCGTACATCCTTCCGCTGAAAAACAGAGCAATAACCACAGCTCCCGGTACGGCAATGCACACCTTTATCACAGGCTCCAGTTTCCGAAAGGCTATGGCCTTCTGGAAGCTTTCGGAGGGACGTTTATTATAGACCAGCAGACTGATAATAAAAACCAGAATCCCGTAAATCAATCCGTAAAGAAGGGACCAGTAGCCATTTCCTCCATATAAAAAGTTTCGTCTCATTGTTATATAAACCAGCACAGGGCTGAGACAGTAGGTCCAGGTCTTGGCTCCAAACTCTGCCAGAGTACGGAAGAAGCTGTCATTTAAAGAAGTATAAACCGCATATAGGATAGGACCGTAACTTAAAAGGCCTCCAAAACCCAAAGCTCCTATAAAGAGGTTGCCGGTCAGCAAAATAGCCAGAATTCCCGTACCGTAAAAGCAAAGGAAAAACAGAACGGTCGCCGCCGCCTGGCAAAAGGCTCCATTTATAACTGCCCCTGTGACAGCTCCTGAAAAGCCTCCTACGGCAAGGGCCAGGCCCAGGCAGATAACATAGGGAATCAAGAAGCTGAGAATCCCGCTGATATACTGAATGATAAAAAGCTGAGGTCTTCTCAGGGGAAGACTGTGATAAAAGTCTGTTTTTTCCTGAGAATACAGAAAGAAAAATCCGGCCAGGGCCAAAAAGGCTCCTCCGCACAGGGTAATAACCATAACACCTGAATTAGAAGGCCCCACACAGGCTTCCATGGCTTCTATCATCTGTTTGGATACATTTCCCGTAAGGTTATGCCTGGCCTGGTCCAAAGCCATCAGAGTCTGTACCGGCAAAGTTCCCAGAAAGGCCAAAAGCAGCAGAATGGTCAGCCATATATTTCGTCTGAGATTTTCTTTTATTCCTTTAGCCAAATAATTTTTTAATGTCATAGCCTGCCACCTCCGTCTCACTGATAAAAATTTCTTCTAAAGTCAAGGGAATAGCTTCTGCAAAAAGAGGCTTTCTCCTGCGAATCTTCTCCATAATCTCCTCTTCCTCCCCACGAACCACCATGGTCAAAAGAGAGAGTCTCTTTTCCTGCTGCAGCACATTCAATTCCTTCAGCAGCTCCTCCTCATCCTTCTGGTCAGGTATCACACACTGCACCTTATGCATCTGCAGCTTCATTTCCTCCACATCTCTGGAAAGCAGCACACCGCCCTTATGGAGCAGTCCCACATGGTCGCAGATGTCCTCCAGCTCTCTCAGATTGTGAGAAGCAATAATTGGTGTAAAGGTTCTCTGGGTAGT
>CABSEJ010000257.1 GCA_902476765.1 uncultured Blautia sp. | reverse complement strand
GCAGCAGATGGAAATTCAGGCAAGTCATTTGTTGAAATGTGAACGTGTCAGTACACTAGTGTGCTGGCACTCCAAAAGCCTTCTGCTAGTACATATTTCCGCTATTTCAGGCCTGTCCCAGGCCCCATGGCTGAATAATTGTTGCTGTGATAAGGTTTTTTCGAACAAACGTTCTTGACTTCTTCTTAATATTTTATTATAATAGCCTCAAGAACACATGTTCGACCATTGGATTTACTTTTATTTTGCGAGGTTCTGTCTATGTATATAAAAGAAGAAATTTCCTTAGAAGAAAAACTGCAGATACTTTCAGATGCAGCTAAATATGATGTTGCCTGCACCTCCAGCGGAGTTGACCGTCAGGGGAAGAAGGGAAGTCTGGGCAATTCCCGGGCCTGCGGTATCTGTCACAGTTTCGCCGCAGACGGCCGCTGTATCTCCCTTCTAAAGGTGCTTCTTTCTAATGAATGTATCTATGACTGTAAATATTGTCTGAACCGCCGCTCTAATCAACGGGTGAGAACAACCTTTACGCCAGAGGAGCTTTGCGCCATCACTACGGAATTTTACCGCAGAAACTATATCGAAGGTCTGTTTCTCAGCTCCGGCGTTGTAAAAAATCCTACCCATACTATGGAGCTTATGTACCAGACTCTTTTGCTTCTGCGGACAAAATACCGGTTTCGGGGCTATATACATGCCAAAGCTGTTCCCGGCGCTGACCCGGAAATCATCCGTCAAACCGGCTACCTTGCAGACCGCATGAGCGTCAACATGGAGCTTCCCACTAAAGAAAGTCTCCATAGCCTGGCTCCCGGCAAAACCCATAAGGCTATTTTAGAGTCCATGGCCCAAATACAGCGACATATTGTGGATTACCGCCTGTCCATAGGTAAATCTGCCGCTATGGAACGTCATTACGGAAATCAGTACCTGTCCGGCACTATTTTTTCCTCCTCGGAAAAAATATCCGAGAGCTCAAAAAGCCCTGAACCTGCACTTTTCTCTCCAAGTTCATCCATATACCATCCGACACAAAATCCCGCCGTAATGTCCCGCTCTCCTTCCACTTTGCCGGACACGCCTTTCTCGTCAAAGGAAACACAGCGTCCCTTTGTTCCCGCCGGACAGAGTACCCAAATGATTATAGGCGCCACGGAAGAAAATGATTATCAGCTTCTCAAAGTTACCCAGGCTATGTACCAGAAGTTCGACTTGAAACGTGTATTTTTCTCCGCCTACATTCCCTTGAATGAGGACAGCTCCCTTCCTTCCCTGGATACAGCCCCGCCCCTGCTTCGGGAACACCGGCTCTATCAGGCGGATTGGCTGTTGCGCTACTACGGTTTCCGGGCAGACCAGCTGTTAAGTCCTTCCCGGCCTAATTTCAATCTCCTGCTGGACCCTAAATGCGACTGGGCCCTGCGGCATCTGGAGTTGTTTCCTGTGGAAATTCAGTCCGCCTCTTACGGAGACCTTCTGAAAGTGCCGGGTATCGGGAACAAATCCGCCTGGAGGATTATCCAGGCAAGGCGCAGCTGTACTCTGGATTTCCCTGCACTGAAACGCATGGGCGTAGTGCTGAAAAGAGCGCAGTATTTCATTACCTGCCGAGGCAAAATGATGTATTCTATCCCTATAGAGGAAAACTTTATCACACGGCAGCTTATAGGCCAGGACAAAAAAACAGCCTGGGAATTGGAACATCCCCAGACTTACCGTCAGCTTTCTCTTTTTGACGACCACCTGCTCACTATGCCGCCTACTCCGGAAGACAGTGTGAAAAGTCTGTCCGGACAGCTTTAATCCTTACCAGGAGGTTATCCTATGATTGTGTTTACCTGTGAAGATGAATTTGAAGCCATGATGACTTGTATCTATGACGCCTGGTCTGCCCGTCTGGGCCACTCTAACGTCCGTCTTATGACAGAGCCTATCGGCAATCTGGAACTGTTCTGTCAATACCGCCATGTAGAAAAAGATGCTGAAAAAGCAAGAAAGGTTATACGCTCCATACAGTCCAAAATATCCCTGGAGGCCTATGAGCAGGTCTATCGGGCATCCCTGCATTTCCAGAACCAGAAACTGGATGCTATTTACCGTTTTCTGGTTTTGGGCTTTGCTGCAGGCCCCTCTGTCACACAAATGCTGGGGAATCCTTATGTGGCCCAGATATTTGAACTAAACCGTAAGGTCTCCAATGAAAGCCACCAGTTTCGGGAATTTATCCGCTTCTCCCGGCTGGAAAATCAGGTGCTTTTCTCTGTCATAGAGCCTAAATGTCAGGTTCTCACCTTAGTAGCTCCTCATTTTGCAGACCGTATGCCTTCAGAAAACTGGATGCTAATAGATAAACTGAGAAAACAGGCTGTAGTTCACCCTGCGGACAGGCCGTTTTTCCTCACTTCCGTTTCCCAGGAAGAGCTGTCCCACATGGATTCTCTAAAAGAATCCGGTGACTCCTATACACAGTTGTGGAAGGCCTTCTTTGAATCCGTGGCCGTAGAAGCCAGAGCCAACTACCGTTGCCAGAGAAATCTTCTTCCCCTGTGGTACAGAAAGAACATGACCGAATTCACCGGATAAGAATAGGGGAATAAGAACTGATGACTTCTATAACAAAAGTGTGCTTCGCACACCCTCGCAATTCCATTTTCTTCCAAGAAGCACACTTTTGCCGCACCGAGCGTGGTCAGCTTTAGCTGACATCTGCCTTTCATGCGAGTGCGCATCGCTGCGCAAAG
>CABSEJ010000256.1 GCA_902476765.1 uncultured Blautia sp. | reverse complement strand
GTGCGGAGCAATCCGGTATCAAAGGGGTCAAAATACCTTTTGACCCCAACATCTTGTAATATGAAGAAAGATTCACATTTTGCAGAATTTATGGGCTGCACCATTTATGCTTCTTTTCATAAAATATTACTGTAATGTGAAGGCAGGCTTTCTCCTGCAGTCACCAAACTATAAATGAAAGAGGATTGAAAAATGGAGAATTGTCCAATGAATTATATGTCCTCCAGGGCTTGCCGCATTCATCCCAGGCAGTCTCAGGAGAGCCAGAACCGTGGTTCTTCCTGTGATAATCATGCCCGCTCCGGAGATTCCCGCCGGGGATGTTCCTGCAATCAAGAGTTGCGTTCTGGAGAAAATCGTCAAGGATGTTTCAGCAACCATGACTTGCGTTCCGGCGCTTCTTGCCGGGAATCTTCCATGGGAAATACCTCCCGTATGGGTGAGGTACGCCGGGGATGCTCCTGTGGATGTGACCGTTATGAGGACGCAGGCATTTATGTTCATGCCGACCAGCTTCCCCTCACCATGGCCTATGTACCTATGCAGAGATTTGGAACCACATTTCCTTTATGCAAAGGCTTTCAGCTTGGAACTATTTTCCCAGACCTGTGCAAACCATTCTGCGGAAGGAGGTGTGTCGGCAGATGAAACGAAATGAATCTGATAACTGTTCCAGGGAGCAGCTCCTTAACACTATCAACGAGGTCAGTTTCGCAGTGGACGACATAAAGCTTTATCTGGACACCCATCCTGAGGATGAGGAAGCAATGGCCTTCTATCGTGATAAAGTGATGGTTCGTAATGAGGCTTTAAGAAAATATGCACGGCTGTATGGCCCCCTCACCATCGATACGGCCAATGAATCCAGCGATTGCCGGTGGGAATGGGTTCTTCAGCCCTGGCCCTGGGAAGGAGGCTGTTGATATATGTGGAACTATGAAAAAAGATTACAGTATCCTGTTCATATAAAAACTCCCAACGCAAAAATTGCCAAAGTGATTTTGACACAATATGGGGGCCCTGACGGAGAAATGGGTGCCTCCATGCGTTATCTCTCCCAACGCTTCGCCATGCCCAACCGCATAGCCATGGGAACCTTAAATGACATCGGCACAGAGGAATTGGGACATTTGGAAATGGTGGCTACCATTGTCCATCAGCTTACCCGAAACCTTTCTATGGAAGAAATAGAAAAATCCGGCTTTGCCGACTATTATGTAGACCACACTGTTGGAATCTGGCCCCAGGCTGCAGGAGGAATTCCTTTTAATGCCTGTGAGTTTCAGTCCAAGGGAGACCCTATTACCGACTTGTTTGAAGATATGGCGGCGGAGCAAAAGGCCAGAACTACCTACGACAATATTCTCCGTCTGGTAGATGACCCGGATGTTATTGACCCTATCCGCTTCCTCAGAGCCAGGGAAGTCGTTCATTTCCAGAGATTTGGTGAAGTTTTAAGGTCTGTACAGGAGGATTTGGATTCCAGAAACTTCTATGCTTTTAACCCCAGCTTTGATATGCCCTGCCAGGCCAGCTGCCAGACCTGCTCCGACTCCAGAAAAAAATAGATTTTAAATACGGTCAGGGCGGTTTAGTGAAAAAACTATGCCGCCCTGGCTTTTTCAGCAGGTTCAGCATACCTTCAGTGTACAAGGGAGCAATTCTTCAGGAACACCAATTCCGTCGGAACTTGCATAACCGGGCATATTTTTGTTACAATAACAATCAGTTACTGTAAACGGACATGCCTGTTGACCCAGGCGTTACTATATCTAAAAGCAAGGACGGATAGAAACTATGAAGGGGATTTTGTCCCAGACGTGGAGAGCCATCAGATATAATATAGGAAGCCTGCTGCTTTTTGAAGCAGGCTTTCGGATTGCAGTGTTTTTTCTGATGATGCAGGGGGCTAAGAGGGCAGTAGAGCTTTCTCTGAAATATCAGGGGTTCAGCTACCTGACTGCCGAGAACTATGCAGAATTTCTGTCCAATCCGGTTTCAATAGTGCTTTTGTTTCTGTTTCTGCTTTTCTTGCTTTTGTTTTTTCTCATAGAAGTTTCTGCTTTGCTGTGCTGCTTTATGCACTCTAGTCAAAAGAGAAAAATATATGCCAGCGATATGGTGACAGAAGGAATCCGGATTACCTTTTCTTTCCTGAAGAAGGGAAAAATAGGCTGGGTTTTCTGTGCGGCTCTTTCGGCGCCTTTTTTATCTGCATATTTTCTGATTCGGGAAGTATCCTACATCAATGTTCTGGAATTTACTGCTCTGGAAATATACAAAGCTGTTGAGCCTCATTGGCTTTTGTATTTGGGAATAGGCCTTGCGCTGGCTGTATCCTTTTCCTTTGTGTTTGCTCTTCCCTACTGCCTTTTAGAAAGTGAGAAAAGTCTGAAAGGTATGAGGGAAGGGATTCGCCTGCTTCTGGCTCAGATAAAGAAAATATTGGCCGGCTTTGGTATTCTTCATATTATCATAGTGGTTATCACCGGAGCCGGATATCTGTTGGCCATGGCGGGCATGACCGGGCTGGTGACCTTGGGGAGGCCAGCGGAGAGCAAAGTCAGCAGTATCCTGATTTACAGCAGGGATATTGATATGGCATTGGGAATTTTTGCGGGAGCCGTGCAGCTAATCCTCAGTCTGGCCTTTGTGTATGTGATTTACGCCAGGTTTCACCGGCAGAAGACAGAAGAGGTGGCGCTTTACCGGCTGGTGAAACATTACGCATGGTTTTCCCGTGTGGGAAGGAGAAAAGCAGCGGCTGTTGTTACCGGCCTG
>CABSEJ010000255.1 GCA_902476765.1 uncultured Blautia sp. | reverse complement strand
AGGCATCTGCCACCGCCATTCCGGTAACATAGGTTGTGGCGGAAGCATAAGAACCGGAATCATAAGGAGAAATATCCGTATCCACACCAAAGGGAACGATTTTATCAAAATCTGTCTCCAGCACGTCTGCCGCCATCTGGGATAAAATCGTGTCGCAGCCGGTACCCATGTCCGTAGCGCCCAGACCCAGGGTATAGGAACCGTCTTCATTCAGTTTAATAGAAGCGCCGCCTACATCTACTCTGGCAATAGCTGAGCCCTGCATAGCCAGAGCCGCTCCCACGCTTCGTATCTTATTGTTTCCCATATCCCGGTAAGGATATTTTTCATCCCAGCCAATCATTTCCTTGGCTCTTTCCAGGCACTTGTCCAGGGTACAGCTTGTGACCCATTGGCTGCCATCGTAGCCGATAAACCTTCCTCCCTCTTTCGTCATATTCTTCTCCCTGAACTCCACCGGGTCCATTCCCATCTGGTGGGCCAGCTCATCCACTGCTGATTCCACAGCAAAGATTCCCTGGGTAGCTCCATAACCTCGATAGGCTCCCGCTGACATCCGGTTGGTATAAACCACCTCATAGGTAAAGCGGTAAGCCTCCATGGTCCGGTATAAACCTAAAGGCTTGTGGCCGGAAAGGCCTACGGTTGTAGGACCATGCTCTCCATAGGCCCCTGTATTGGAAAGCGTGTGAAGGTCAATAACTTTTAATACGCCCTGCTCATCGGCGCCCAGCCGCACCCTTACTTCCATCTCATGGCGTGGAGAGGAACAAATCTGAGACTCATAACGGGAATAAATCATCTTTGCAGGCTTCCCTGTCTTAATGGTTACTATGGCAGGATAAATCTCCATCACAGCAGTCTGCTTGGCTCCGAATCCTCCTCCGATTCTGGGCTTTATGACACGGACCTTAGAGGCTCCTATGTCCAGAGCCCGGCCCAGGATTCTCCGTACATGAAAAGGTACCTGAGTGGAAGACACCACGTTCAACCGCCCAAAATAGTCCAGATAAGTATAGGCCCGGAAAGTTTCCATCATAGCCTGCTGGTTCGCCTTGGTATGATAAGTTCTGTCCACCACATACTTACATCCGGCCAGAACAGCATCCACATCTCCCATGCCCTCTTCCTTGGCAGCGCACAGGTTTCGTTTATTGTCTCCTCCTACCGGCATCTTGGTTTCCCAGTTATCCTCCGGATGAATCAGGGTTTCATTATCCTTAGCCTCATGAAAATCCAAAATAGCCGGAAGCACCTGATATTTTACTTTAATCAGCCGCAGAGCCTTATCCACCGCAGCCTCTGTTTCTCCCGCTACAATAGCGGCTCCGTCGCCTACGAAGCGCACCCGTCTGTCTAAAATCAAACGGTCATAAGGGCTGAATTCCGGATAGGTCTGCCCGGCCAGAGTAAAACGCTGCTGAGGCACATCCTTGTAAGTAAGGATACAGGCGATTCCCGGTACCTTTAAGGCGGCCTCTGTCTTAATCTCTTCAATAAGAGCATGGGCATGAGGGCTTCTGAGAACCTTTACAATCAGGCAGTCTTTCGGCGCAATATCGTCGGTATAAACCGGTTTTCCCGTAACCAGAGACATGGCGTCCTTTTTCCGCATAGGTTGATTTACATATTGCATCCCTCTTCCCCCCTGTCTTTCTGATGTTTCTTTTCTCTTTTGTATTCCAGATATTTAAGAATACTTCTTGTCTGTCCCATAAATCCGGAACAGCGGCAGAGATTTCCTGCCAGATATTCGTTGATTTCTTCCAGGCTGGGGTCTTCCAGCTCTTTTTCCATGGCAAAAATATTCATGAGAAAGCCCGGATTGCAAAAACCGCACTGTTCTGCTCCCTCATCTGCCAGAAAACTGCCTATCTCTTCGGCTTTTTCCTGCATTCCCTCCAGGGTCACCACATGGCGTCCCTGGGCCCGGGCAGCCAGCAGGCTGCAGGAAAGCACTGGTTTCTCATCCATTAAAACCGTACACAGGCCGCAATTAGCAGTTTCACAGCCTCTTTTAACGCTGTAGCACTCCATATTTCTCAATAAATCCAAAAGCAGGGTATCCGGGGAAATCCCGGCCTGCACCTTTTTTCCGTTAAGCCAGAAACTAATTTCCATTCCTTCTACCTCCCGCTGTGAGCAAAGCTCTTTTCACTAATACTTTGACCAGATGACTTCTGTATTCCTTCGAAGCCCGCATATTGCTTCCTGTAGCCACATGGGCCTGGGCATAAGAGGCAAAGGCCTTGGCGGCTTTCTCCTGCTCTTTACTGTTCTTGGTGAGAAAACCGGCCAGCAGGCCCTGAGCATCCTTCACCAGTTTTGCCCTGGAAGGACAGGCTCCCACCGCTACCCTGGAGCTCCCATCCTCATAAAGTGCGGCGGCGCAGGTCAGCACCGGAAAATCTGTGCTGCTGTTTCTCTGGCTGATATAAGCCATGTCGCCCGGCTTTTTCTTCACAATAATGCGTACCAGAATATCCCTGTCTCTTTTGCTCTTTGCAAAATCCTCCATAGGCATCACTCCGCCTTTATACAGTTCCACATATGAATCCATAGCCAGAAACATAGTCAGCACATCGGAAAATCCGAATCTTCCAAATATACTGCCTCCTACTGTAGCACAGTTCCGAAACTGCACACCCACAATATGACGCAGGCTTTCCTTTACTGCACCTCCTGTATAGGCCTCAAAGCCTTTATGTATCTCCAGAGCACGCAAAGAGGTCATGGCCCCTATTCTGAATTCATCCCGGTCTTCCTCAATAGTATCCAGGTCAAGTCCGGACAAATCAATGGCAGTTCCCACATT
>CABSEJ010000254.1 GCA_902476765.1 uncultured Blautia sp. | reverse complement strand
GGCCTGAGGACATAGGCCCAGTCCGGATAAAAGCCGGACAACGGTGCCGGTTATCCGGCTCCATGGATAAAGAAGCAGGTGTATTGATTATGTTTTACTTTATTGTAAATCCAAAAGCCCGTTCCGCACAAGGAGGGATGCTCTGGGATAAAACCAGCGGAATCCTTGCAGCCCGGAATGTGGAATATGAAGCTTATTTTACAGAATATCCCGGACATGCCACAGAGCTTGCCCGGCAGATTTCTCTTCTCTCCATCCCATGTACTTTGGTTGTGGTTGGAGGAGACGGAACCTTAAACGAGGTGATAAACGGTCTGGCAGAAAAAGAGTTTTCCCATATCACCCTGGGATACATACCTACCGGTTCGGGAAACGATTTTGCCAGAGGACTTGGACTTTCCACAGACCTGGAAGCCGGTATGGCGGCCATTCTCTCCCCATCCAAATATGCTATGGCAGATATTGGATTGACCCGTACCAAGGAAAATAAACGGTACTTTCTGGTCAGCAGCGGCATAGGATATGACGCCGCCATCTGTGCAGGAGTAAGCCGTTCATCTCTGAAAAAAGTCCTGAACAAAGCGGGCCTGGGAAAACTTTCCTATGTACTTATAGCCTTAAAGCTGCTGGCCGGATACCGGCCCTGTCCTGTATCCATTCGTCTGGATAAAAAAGAAGTCCATCGGTTTTCCGGCTTCTTTTTTGTAGCAGTCATGAATATGAAATATGAGGGAGGCGGCGTAAAATTCTGTCCTCAGGCACAATTTGACGACGGGCGCTTTCACCTCTGTTTTGTAGAAAAAATGCCTAAGCTTAAAATTCTGGCTCTGTTTCCCACAGCCTTTTTCGGAAAGCACACGGGCTTTAAGGGGATTCATATGCTGGACTGCAGACGCATAGACATAATCAGCAAGGAACCGCTTCCCCTGCACTGTGATGGAGAGGTGCTGGATAATATTTGCAGGGTTTCCATGATTAACACACAAAAACAGATAAAAGTTATTCTTCAGTAGTCATAAGGAGGGATAAATTGAAAATACTATTTTTAACCGTATTTCTTTTCTTTTTACTTTTGTGCCTTTATTTTTATTGTATTATGCCAAGGCTTTCCAGGAAAAAGCAGGTCAAAACCTTTATGCGGCGTCTGTTTGCCCACAGAGGACTGTTCACCAAAGACCAGAGTATCCCGGAAAATTCCATGGCAGCCTTTGCCAATGCGGTAAAATACGGATATGGAATTGAGCTGGATATTCAGCTTACCAAAGATAACCAGGTGGTGGTTTTCCATGACCACACACTGTCCAGAATGTGCGGCATTGACCTTCCGGTGTGCCAGCTTACCTATCAGGAGCTTCAGAAATTTTCTCTGGCCGGTACTTCAGAACGGATACCATTATTTCAGGATGTATTAAAGCTGGTGAACGGAAAGGTACCTCTTTTAGTGGAAATCAAACTTCCTACCTTCCGTACCAATACCTGCCGGCTGGCAGACTTGCTTCTGCAGGATTATTCCGGCCAATACTGTGTAGAATCTTTCAACCCTCTGGCTCTGCGCTGGTATAAAAAGCACCGCCGGGATGTGGTTCGGGGGCAGCTCTCCGCCAATCTCACTAAGCCCGTGGCTGAAGGAGGTTTTATTCTCTGCTTTCTGGTGAAACACTTGTTACTGAACTTTATAGGCAGGCCGGACTTTATTGCTTACTGTTATAAGGATACCTTAAATGTCAGCTATCTTCTGAATAAAAGGCTCCTTCATACCCCTACTTTTGCCTGGACGCTACGCTCAGAAGCTGCCTTTGAAAAATATTATTCCAAGTTTGATTCCATTATTTTTGACGGCTTTCTGCCATTTCATAAACATAATTACTGTTCACTCGTATCTCGTAAACAGTAACATTCGCAGGCCCATTTAAAGTTTTGCTTCGCAAAAGGAGCCTGCTCACTGAATCATGTTCTTACGCAGCCCGACAGCAAGTGTCGGACTGCTATGTGAACAATAACTAAACATACTGTTTAATTTATAAAACAAATATAAATTGCATTGTTATCAGAAAATTCCTGTGCTATAATGAACACAAATTCAGAGAGATTATGAATGTGAGGTGATATTGTGAGGTTCCTGAAAAAATACAACCATACCTGGGTAATTCCTGTGTACGGAATTCTATACTTAATGGCTTTTCAATATGTGGAACGGCGCTCTGTCCGCCCTCACATTATTCACTTAAAGCTGGATGATTATATTCCTTTTTGTGAATATTTTGTTATTCCCTATTTTCTGTGGTTTGCTTTTATTGCAGCCACGGTATTCTATTTTGCTTTTATCAATACTAACCGGAAGGAATACTGGCAGCTTGTAATCTCCCTGGGAATCGGAATGACCTTGTTTATCCTTGTGTCTCTCCTTTTCCCTAACGGACAGGAGTTACGCCCATCCCTTACAGGGCACGGATTTTTTATTGATATGGTTCGTTATCTGTATAAAATAGATACGCCTACCAATATTTTCCCCAGCATCCATGTTTTTAATACCATTGCCTGCTGTATTGCCATTTTCCGGCACAAAGCCTTTCACAGCCATAAGCTGTTTCTAGCCGGGGCGGGGATACTGGGAACTCTTATCGTACTGTCCACAGTCTTTTTAAAGCAGCACACTTTGCTGGACGTGGGCGCAGCTATTTTATTGAATATATTCTGCTGGCAGCTCCTATATAAGCCAAAAACCGTACGGGAAAAACAACCCCAAAGAGCAAGGGCCTGATTTTTCCATGGATAGTCAAGTGATTATCCTGAAACTGACAATCTGAAACGAGGCGTGAAAAGAGTTTTACTTTCTCCTTCCTGCGCCTCGTTTCTTTTTTCCTTTTTCTGTTATACTCTCTTAATGATGTTGGGGTCAAAAGGTATTTTGACCCCTTTGATACCGGATTGCTCCGCACGGTGTGCTCCCG
>CABSEJ010000253.1 GCA_902476765.1 uncultured Blautia sp. | reverse complement strand
GTTAAAGTTGTAATGATTACCGGAGATTATAAGGACACTGCTTTTGCCATTGCCAAAAAACTGGGGATTGCAGATTCCATAGAGCAGTGTATCACCGGGCAGGAGCTGGACGCCATGAGCGAGGATAACTTTGGGGCCAGAATAAAAAATATCCGGGTATTTGCCAGAGTCAGTCCTGCCCATAAAGTGAAGATAGTCCGTGGATTTAAAGAAAACAGGCAGATTGTAGCCATGACCGGGGACGGAGTAAATGACGCCCCCTCTCTCCAGGCGGCAGACATAGGGATCGCTATGGGCGAAAATGGAACGGATGTGGCAAAAAATGCAGCGGATATGATTCTTACAGATGATAATTTCGCTACTATAGAAAAGGCCATGGAGGAAGGAAGGAGCATTTATGTAAATATAAAAAAGTCAATTCTTTTTCTCCTATCTTCTAATTTCGGAGAAATTCTTACCATGTTCGGAGCAGTGCTGCTGGGACTTCCCACGCCCCTGCGTGCCAGTCATATTCTGTGGGTGAACCTGATTACAGATTCTCTTCCTGCTCTGGCTCTGGGAGTGGATAAAAACGACTCAAAGGCCCTGATGAGCAAGAGACCCAGAAATCCTAAGGAAGGGCTCTTTGCACACGGAGGCTGGCTTTTTACCATTTTTTATGGATTTCTCATAGGATGTATTACTCTGTACGCCTTTCACTTAGGCGGACAGACTTATGCCTTCACAGTCCTGGGCGTATCTCAGCTTTTTCATGCCTGGGGTATGCGGGACAGGGAAAAATCTATCCTGCGTATGAACCATCTGGAAAATCCATTTATGATTCTGGCTTTTGTCCTGGGTATTTGCCTTCAGCTTTTAGTGACAGAGGTACCCTGGCTGATTCAGGCCTTTGGAACCCAGAAATTATCCTGGGGAGAATGGCAGCTTTTGCTGGGACTTTCGGCGGCACCTGTGCTGGCCCATGAACTGCTTTTGCTGCCTGGGAAGCTGATTGGCATGAGAAAAAATCTATAGCCCTGTTGTCGCCTCTAAAGCAAAAATCCATTGGCCTGCAAGCAGTCCATGGCTTCTTGCTTTGAGACTGGACTTTGTCCATGCAAGCAAGCTTGCCGTCTGCATAGCCGCTGGCCGGGGCTTTCGTGAAAAATGCAAGTTGGAGGATGGGAAATTGCATATGAAATTTAGGAGACCTTTATTTTCCTAGTGAAAAACGACAAAAATGAAGGAAAGGCTTGACATGGAATCATATTCTACATTAGAATAGGAAACAGTGACGAACAGCATGGCTTACTGATGTTTAAAGGGGGCTGCTGCTGTGAAATATATATCTAAGAATAAAGTAAGAAGAAAACCAGGAGGAGAGCCATGACACCGTACAGAGAACTTAGCAAAGAACAGTTACAGGCCATGAAAGGCGATTTGGAAAAGCAGTTTGAAGAAGTAAAAGCAAAAGGGTTAAACCTTGATATGTCCAGAGGTAAGCCGTCCAAAACACAGCTTAACCTGGCTATGGGAATGATGGAGGAACTGAAAAGCACAGATAAGCTGAAATGTGAAACCGGTATTGATTGCCGTAATTACGGCCTTCTGGAAGGTATTCCTGAGGCCAGAAGGCTTCTGGGTGAAATGACAGAGGTGGCTCCGGAGCATATCATTATCTTTGGAAATTCCAGCTTAAATGTTATGTTTGATACAGTTTCACGCTCCATGACTCACGGTGTCTGCGGCAGCACTCCCTGGTGTAAGCTGGACAAGGTAAAATTCCTTTGCCCTGTGCCGGGATATGACAGACATTTCCGAATTACGGAGTATTTTGGCATTGAGATGATAAATGTGCCTATGACGCCTACCGGCCCGGATATGGATATGGTAGAGGAATTGGTAAGCACAGACCCGGCTATCAAGGGTATCTGGTGCGTTCCTAAGTATTCCAATCCACAGGGCATCACTTATTCTGCTGAGACCGTGAAAAGATTTGCAAGACTGAAACCGGCAGCAGAAGATTTCCGTATTTTCTGGGATAACGCTTACTGTATTCACCATCTTTATGATGAGCATCAGGACTTCCTGCTGGAGCTTTTAGACGAGTGTGAGAAAGCAGGAAATCCGGATATGGTGTATAAGTTTATCTCTACTTCCAAGGTCAGCTTCCCCGGCTCCGGTATTGCTGCTGTAGCCGCTTCCCCCAGAAACCTGGAGGAGTTCAAGAAGCATATGGCAGTGCAGACTATCGGGCATGACAAGATTAACCAGCTCCGTCATGTAAGATTTTTCGGCGGTATTGTTGGTATGCATAAGCATATGAAGAAGCATGCAGAGATTCTCCGGCCTAAGTTTGAGGCTGTAGAGGAGACTCTTGAGAGAGAGCTTGGAGGTGCCGAAATCGGAACCTGGATTAAGCCTATGGGAGGATACTTTATTTCCTTTGATTCACTGGACGGCTGTGCTAAGAAAATTGTGGCAAAAGCAGCAGAGGCCGGTCTGAAGATGACTGAGGCAGGGGCTACCTATCCCTATGGAATTGACCCCCATGACAGCAATATCCGTATTGCTCCCAGCTTCCCGGAATTGGATGAGCTGAAGCTGGCTACTGAGATTTTTGTTCTCAGTGTAAAGCTGGTAAGTATCGATAAATTATTGGAAGAAAAATAAGAAATATACAAGGGAGGGCGCTGTGAGTAAATCATGGCGCCTTTTCTGCCGTCTTTTCTTTAAGGTTCTTTATAAAAAACAGAAGAGATTACCAAAATATGGTCTGTGAGAATTATTCCTAAGCTATGTCTTGGTAAGCAGGAAATTTTGTGTTATACTGAAACGCAACAGTAAATGGATATGGCTGCTGACGCAGTCATATCCATGCATGAAAGCCAGATGGTTTCGTGCGGTTGAACCGTCCTATACCTGTGCATCTGCGTAAGTCAAATACCCCGGTGCAAGCATGCGGGGCATCAATCTAGCGGCGATGCAACCATCGGGG
>CABSEJ010000252.1 GCA_902476765.1 uncultured Blautia sp. | reverse complement strand
AGCCCATAAATACAGGCTTTTCCGAGGATTTGATTTCTATTCGAACTCGCAAAATCAAATTTAGTTCTATACAGTTTTGTATAGGAGATTTGGTTTTATTTGATTTTATTTATTTCCAACTGTCATATCTCTATGGCCTGTTTCTGCTAGTGTTATCAATCTGTTATCACGATTTTGTTATCAAAATTACAGCTATATTTCAAATTTTAAATCTAGCATTTGGCAAATTAATCAATACAACCACTTCCCAATACCACACTCGCAAAATCATCTCCAATAAGTAACGCTTTATTACTATTGTCTTTAAGTTCTAATATCATTTGATGTTTAAACTCATTATAGCTTAATAAAGTATATATCACCTCTAGCGAATCATACCCTTTTCCCACATAAAAATTAATTGTATCAATTAAGGAAAATCTATATGCAGGTGCGGTGTTGCCTCATCCAGATGAAGATGAGCGGAAAACACACGCAAGGCAGGATTCCGTTCCTGAAAACCTTTTATATATTCATCCCATATTCTTGCTGCAATCTGTCCATCAGGCGTTTCCGCTCCCATATCATTTTTATTTCCAATCTGAAGGATTATCTCATGAAATGGTTTTTCCTGCTTTCCAGAACGGATTTTTTCATAATGATTTTCGATCTTTCCTTGTCTGCTTTACATTATACCTTTCAAGTGCCTCATCAAATAATTCATGGTATATTTCTTGAATATCCTGATTGCAGTATTCCACATTCCAGTGACTCCGTTTCGGATCTGTATTCTTTGCATGGAATTTTCTGCTGTTGTGGTTGACAAAGCCTTGCCCTGTTATAAAGCTGATTGTCCTCTTCAATAACTCTCCTTTCTCCCTTTTCCACGAATCAGCACTGTATTCTCTTCCGGCCAGTAATCTGCCATATCCAGAGCGGAAAGTTCTCCCACCCGAAGCCCCAGACAGAAAAGCAGCTCGATTATACACATATTCCGGACAGCCAGTCTTTCTTTATATTCTGACCAGGCCTGCTGATACTGGAAAGTAGCCGCCAGAATCAGCTCTTTAATCTCTTCCCTGGATAATGTCCTGGGCAATGTCCTTGGCAACTGAAATTTTCTGGCCGTGAACCGGAAGAAAATCTCATTTAAGTTCAAAACCATTCTGAGATAATCACAATACTGCTGAATGGAAACATATTTTCTGCGGATAGAACGGGGTGCTAATTCTATCTCATTCTGCATATAAAAAAATATTCATAGATGCTCCGGTCATTGATATCCCCGTAATGCCGTCTTTCCAGCCACCTGGAAAAATTCTGCAGGTCATTTTTATAGGCATACAGGGTATTGGATGACAAGTTTCTCTGCACAAAAAGCATATCAATAAAGTCCTGGATCAGGACTTCCTGTTGTTCCTTATTATATTCCATAGGCCCCTCCATTTTTCTCCTATCTGTTCATACAATTCCAATGATACCTTCTTATCCTTTTACTGTCCGGGGAGGGTGTCTGAAGAAAAATCCCGGAGGCTTCCGTTCCCGCTGTCTGTCCATATCATACCTTATATAAATTATAGTGTATGGATGGCCGAAAAAAAGGACCCTGCACTGTCTTTTCAAAGGCAGTACAAAGTCCTTTCCCTTCTTTTTTCTCTTATGCCAGTCCCTTTTCCTCTAACCAGTTATCCAGAGTCCTTTTTCCTCTTTTCATCTTAAGGGTCCGGATCTGGAACTCCAGAATGGTCAGCAGGGTAAAGACGATCCACAAAACGGTCAGGAATATTACGGCTTCCTGAATACTTTCTCCTCCTGATATGGTACTTCGGAAGGCTTCCACCGTATAAGTGAACGGTACCCAGTCATGAAGATAAGGGACAAAGCTTCCGGACAGTTCCAGGGGGTAGGTTCCCACAGAACCTGCCAGCTGGATCACCATAAATACCAGCATCAGGAAACTTCCCACTTTGCCAAAAGTATTGGTAAAGAAATACATCACAGACATAAAAGCCACCGAAGCCAGACAGGCCACCGCCAGGGTTTTCCCCATTTCCACCGGCTCAAAACCGTCACACAGATGAAGCATAAAGATCATCACCGCTGCCTGGAGCAGGGCAATCAGATACAGTACCGATGCCTTGCTTCCCCACCAGGCCAGACCGGATTTCAGCTTTCCGCTGTACTTTGTCAGCGGATACATAAGACTAAAGGCAATACAGCCTACCCAAAGTGCCACAGACATCATATAGGGGGCCATGGCATGGCCGTTATTTTCTACCCTGGTGATCTGTGTTTCTTTTGTTTCCACAGGAGCTGCAAACATATCCGCCGTATCTTCTCCTTTATTCGTATCCCGGATCTGTTTTGCCCCATCTGCCAGACTGTCTTTTAAAGTCCTAGTTCCTTCCGCCAGCTGTTCAATCCCGGATCCAAGAGTTTTACTTCCATCATGAAGCTGGGAAGCTCCGCTGCTGATCTGGGAGGCTCCGTCCTCCAGCTGTACCGCTCCTCCAAGAAGAGCCTGATTGTTTGCAGTAAGCTGGCCGGTTCCCTGGGACAACTTGCTGGTTCCGGCTACCAAGGTATCCATACCCGCCGAAAGAGTTCCTGCTCCCTGAGAAAGGGTCTGGGCTCCTGTCTTCAGACTTCCAGTTCCCTGTTTCAGATCCTTTGCTCCCTGGGACAGCTGTTCCACTCCCTGGGAAAGAGCCGGAAGCTGTCCCTGCATTTCCTGTACTCCTTTATCCAGATCAGAACTCCCCTGTACCAGACGGCCAAATCCCTCATCCAGCTGCCCGGCTCCCTGTACCAGTGCTTCCGTTCCCTGTGTCTTCAGTGCTCCGGCTCCATCCTTTGCACTCTGGATTCCGCCGGCAAGTGCAGGTGCCGCCTCAGTCAGCTGTTCTACTCCCCGGTTCACTTCTCCACTTCCCTGGGTAAGACGGTCAGCACCTTCCCTCAGCTGAGACAGACTGTCTCCAACCTGTGTGCCGATTCCGCTC
>CABSEJ010000251.1 GCA_902476765.1 uncultured Blautia sp. | reverse complement strand
GCCATAATCTTAATCTCCTTTTCGATTTAAGTTTGTTTTATTTAATAATAGTAATTGTTATTATTTCTTTGCTGTGACTATACTGTACCATATTGGTATAGTTTTGTCAACAAAGAAATTGGATTTTTTTTATACAGATTTTCTGGTATGATAGAGAGAAAGAGAAATCCTAAGAAAGTCTTAATATTTTACCCCATAGATATTAATTCTTAACAGTTATAGTAATTCATAAAACACAGGAGGCAGGGGAAAGAAAATGGCTGAGATACTGGTATGCGATGATGATAAGGATATCGTAGAGGCAATAGAAATCTATCTGACACAGGAGGGGTATCACATTCTGAAGGCATATGACGGCGAACAGGCAATACAGGTATTGCAGAATAATAAGGTAGATCTTCTGATCATTGATGTGATGATGCCGAAACTGGACGGAATCCGGGCAACGTTAAAGATTCGTGAAAAAAATGTACTTCCTATTATCATCTTATCTGCAAAGTCAGAGGATGCAGACAAGATCCTCGGACTGAATGTTGGAGCAGATGATTATGTGACGAAACCTTTTAATCCGCTTGAGCTGGTGGCGAGAGTTAAATCACAGCTCCGAAGATATACGCAGCTGGGTGCGATGGCAGAAAAAAAGGCAAATGTTTACAGGACCGGCGGGCTTGAGATTGATGATGACCGTAAAGAAGTTACGGTTGATGGCGATGTTGTCAAACTCACACCGATCGAATACAGGATTCTTCTTTTTCTGGTACAGAATCAGGGCAGAGTTTTTTCTATCAATCAGATTTATGAGAGTATCTGGGAAGAAGAAGCGATTGCTGCGGACAATACGGTTGCTGTCCATATCCGTCACATCAGGGAGAAGATAGAAATCAATCCGAAGGAACCACGCTATCTCAAAGTCGTGTGGGGACTTGGGTATAAAGTGGATAAAATTTAATCTTTTGCAGGAATCTGTAGAAAACTCCTGTGTTTGCAATCGGAGAAATCAGATGGATTCATCCGGGAAAGGAAAGGGGTATAAATGAAGACAAGGTGGTATAGAAAGAGTGGTATCAAGGGACTTCTGGTGCTGCTGACGGTATTTTTTATGGTAGCAGCCTGTGCGGGGCCGGGGTATCCGTGATGATCATGAATAAGGGTGTCCAGCCTTTGGACAGCAAGGATTATGTGGATTCCCAGAGCTTTTCAGATAATGTGTATAATCTTTCTCATACGATCGTTGATGCGATTAATGAGCGGCATATTTTGGATCAGGCGGATGATGAGGAATTGATTGATCTTAAGGAGCTGAACCAGGGAGATACACTGACACACAAAAGCACATCGGGACTTGCGTACAGGGCAGGTGACCTGTATGACTGGGCAAAAAGTTCATCTTGGGATACAAGCACAAACGTTCTGATCTGCCGTCAGCCGGATGGCAGCGATTATTATATGTATTATAGAGATTTTGCAGATAAGATTGCTACCGGGGAACTGAAATTTGTCTTTGGCAATGATGAAGATGAGGGGACAGAGAATACAAAGGATATACTTTCCATGCTCTCAGGTAGAGAGTATACGTATTATGGTTATGAAAGTGATAATATAGGAATTCGCAATGACGGTGTGGAGTACGTTACAGATGCGGATGGAAATGTTGTCTATACAGATGTGTACAATTATGAATCCAGTGGAAATAATGATGCACCTCTGAAAGAGGTATACAAGCCGGACGGAGCTGACAGCATCCTGGATGTTGTAAATAATAATAAAGAATGGAAAGGAAATCTCAGCAAGGCATATCAGTATTTGTATGAAGCACTGGTACAGTACAGTGATGCTTCCTATGGTGAAAAAATCCTGAAAACATATGCATCGGGAGCAACGAATGTCAACTATATGTACGTAGACACAAAGTCCGGTAAAGTATACACAAATATAAAAGATGTTACATCATCGAATTATCTGAAAACGCTGGATAAACTGACTTCCGGAGCCGGTCCGTTTATGCTGATCGCTCCTGATACACAGGATTGTGTATTGGGCTTTTCCAATATTTCGGACTGGACAGTATCTTACTGGCAGAATATGCTCGAAAATACAGGACTTGCCGGAGAAAATTATCTCTATTTTGTTTCTGTGGATAAAGATTTTCCTGTGTTAGACAGGATCAAGCAGGAAAAACTCGTCTATGATAAATTTGAGCCGTGGCTGGTGCCGGTTATGGCTGGTTCTGTGCTGGCATTGATTCTGGCACTTGCAGGAGTTGTGATCCTGACGATAGGAGCCGGACGGAATAACGAGGATAAAAAAGTACATCTGAACTTTTTGGACAGATGTTACACGGAAATCGTAGCAGTAGTGGTATTTATGATATGGCTGATGGGTACTTCTGTAATTGTTCAGGCAATGGATGACGAAGAAATGCGAATTGTCTGGAAGACGATTGGATTTGGCGCTTTAGGACTCTGGTTTGGAATATGGTTCCTGGCCGGATGGCTCAGTCTGGTACGAAGGATCAAGGCGAGATCGCTCTGGAGAGACAGCCTGTTGAGGCATATCCTGCTATTGGTAAGAAAATGCTTTTCGAAATGCAGTGATCTGCTTGTCTTTCTTGGTGGCAACATGATCAGCAGAGTAAAAATAATTCTGTTATTTGGAATATTTATATTTTTACAGTTTATGTTTACCGGAATGACAGTTGAGGGTGGTTCAGCGCTTTCGTTGCTTTTGATGATCGTAATGGACTGTGCAGTTCTTTATTATCTGATCAAAAAAGCCTGGGGAAGAGAGCAGATCATAGCTGGTCTGAAAAAAATCACGGATGGTGACCTTCAATACAAGATTCCAACAGAGAAGCTTTCTGGAGAACAGGAGATGGTAGCAGATTATATCAACCATATCGGTGAAGGCCTGGACGCAGCGGTAGAGAACAGCCTTAAAAATGAACGTATGAAAACGGAACTGATCACCAATGTTTCTCATGATATCAAGACTCCGCTTACTT
>CABSEJ010000250.1 GCA_902476765.1 uncultured Blautia sp. | reverse complement strand
GTAATCGCTGCTGACCTTATCGATTTCATCCAGCAGCATCAGGGGATTTTTCACTCCCGCCTGTATCAGGCCATTGGCAATCCTTCCCGGCATAGCTCCGATATAAGTGCGCCTGTGTCCCCGGATTTCCGCCTCATCCCGAACACCGCCCAGAGAAATTCTCACATATTCCTTGTGAAGAGCCCGGGCTACGGAACGGGCAATGGAAGTTTTACCGGTTCCCGGCGGTCCGGCCAGGCAAAGGATAGGACTTTCGCCTTTCCTGGTCAGGGTCCGGACGGCCAGAAACTCCATGATACGTTCTTTTACCTTTTTCAGTCCGTAATGGTCTGCCTCCAGAATTTCATTGGCTTCCTTCAGATTCCTGCTGTCTCTGGAAGCCTTATCCCACGGAAGAGATAGCAAAGTCTCTATATATCCCCGCATTACGCCGGCCTCCGCCTGGATTCCGGCCGCCTTTTTAAATCTGTCGATTTCTTTACAAATCCGCTCCCGTACTTCTTTAGAAGCCTTCAGCTTTCCTGCCTGCTCCCGGAACTGGTCTGCCTCAGAAATAGTATCTCCGTCTCCCAGCTCTTCCTGAATCACTTTCAGCTGCTCCCGAAGAATATAATCTCTCTGATTTTTATCTACCCGCTCCTTTACCTTTTTATTCAGGTCCGTACGGATTTCCATAATCTGAATCTCATTGGTGAGAATCATTCCCAGGACCTCATACCGGTCCTCCAGGGACACGGCTTCCAGGATTTTCTGTTTATCCTGGTATTTCATAGGCAGGTTTATGGCTATCTGGTCAATCACCTTCTGTACATCGTCCAGCTCCAGAATCTGACCTGCCAAGTCCTTGCTCAGCTTAGGATTTTCCTTACAGTAACGGACAAAAAGCTCCTTGGCCGCCCGCAGCATGGCTTCCTTCATGTTGGAATCCATAAGCTGGGTCTGGCTATTGTCAAAAAGGGCAGTCTCCGCTTCCAGATAAGGCTCCTCATCCGCAAATCCAAGAAGCTCGCCTCTCTCCTTGCCTTCTACCAGCACCTGGATAATCCCGTTCTTGGTTTTCACCAGCTGCTTAATCTCGGCAATGGTTCCAATCCTGTACAAATCTTCAATAGCCGGCTCCTCCACCCTGGGGTCTCTCTGGGTAATAAGGAAAATTTTCTGGTCCTGGACCATGGCCTTTTCCAAAGCCTTCACGGATTTCTCCCTGCTCACGTCAAAATGGACAATCATATCCGGGAGAATTGTCGTACCTCTGAGGGCGATAGCAGGCAAATGCAATATCATGTCACTCATACTCGCTTCTCCTTCATGCCTTTGTACCTTATGGAATACTTATGCGATTTCCGGGGCTTCCTTTTTCTTTCTGTTCCCGGATTTTCCTCTTCTGGTAGCAGCCGGAAGCTCTCTTCGCTCTATAATAGGCTCTCCCTGGCCTTCTACCATGTCTTTTGTCACGATACAGGAGCTGATACTCTCATCAGAAGGTGCAGTGTACATCAAATCCATCAGGGAATTTTCCACAATGGCCCGCAGTCCTCTGGCTCCTGTTTTTCTCTCCATAGATTTATCCGCAATGGCCTCAAGAGCCTCCTGCTGAAAGCTCAGATCTATGCCGTCTAACTGGAACATAGCCTCGTACTGGCGTACCAGGGAGTTTTTAGGCTCAGTAAGAATCTGCACCAGAGCATTTCTGTCCAGAGCGTCCAGGGATACCACAACAGGCACCCTGCCCACAAACTCCGGAATTAAACCGAATTTTACCAAATCCTGGGGCATAACTTCCTTCAGCAGCTCCCCTACGTTTCTCTCCTGGGGAGCTGTAATCTCTGCATTAAAGCCAATGGACTTGGTGTCTTTTCTTGTCTCTATGATTTTATCCAGTCCCTCGAAGGCCCCGCCGCAGATAAACAAGATATTGGTGGTGTCAATCTGGATAAACTCTTGCTGAGGATGCTTTCTGCCTCCCTGGGGAGGTACACTGGCTACAGTTCCCTCCACGATTTTCAGCAGAGCCTGCTGTACGCCTTCTCCTGATACGTCTCTTGTAATAGAAGCGTTCTCGGATTTTCTGGTTATCTTATCAATTTCATCTATATAAATAATGCCGTACTGAGCACGTTCAATGTCGTACTCTGCAGCCTGTATCAGCTTCAGCAGAATGTTCTCCACATCCTCGCCCACATAGCCTGCCTCTGTAAGAGTTGTAGCATCTGCGATGGCAAATGGCACGTTTAAAAGCCGGGCAAGAGTCTGGGCCAGAAGTGTCTTTCCTGAACCTGTGGGGCCCAGCATAAGAATATTGCTTTTCTGCAGCTCCACATTAGAGCTTCCTCCCGCAAGCACACGCTTATAGTGATTATAAACCGCAACGGAAAGAACCTTCTTGGCCTCCTCCTGGCCGATAACATATTCGTCCAGAATGGCTTTGATTTCCTGGGGTTTCAGCAGGTTTATCTCATCTGACATTTCCTGGACAAGATGGTCATTCAGTTCTTCATCAATAATTTCTGCGCAGATTCCTACGCAGGAATCACAGATATAGGTGCCGTTTGGCCCTGCAATCAGCTTTTTTACCTGCTCCTGTGTCTTTCCGCAAAAGGAACACCTGATTCTTGTGTCATTTCCTTTCATTGCCATTTTCTATTTCCTTTCTATATTCCGATATTCGTCCCGAAAGCTGAAAGACCCCCGCATATGCCTGCAGGAGTCTTATCTTCTGTCATTATCTGTGCTGGATAACCATGTCGATTAAGCCATAATTTTTTGCTTCCTCTGCTGTCATATAGTTATCTCTCTCTGTGTCCCGAGCAATGGTTTCCAGGCTCTGTCCTGTATTCTGTGCCAAAATGGAATTCAGCCTGTGCTTTGTCTTCAAAATCTGCTCTGCCACAATTTCAATTTCCGTAGCCTGGCCCTTAGCGCCGCCGGAAGGCTGATGAATCATCACCTCAGCGTTGGGAAGAGCCATACGTTTTCCCTTAGCGCCGCCGGCTAAAAGGAACGC
>CABSEJ010000249.1 GCA_902476765.1 uncultured Blautia sp. | reverse complement strand
CCTCCACCTCCGGAGCTGCCGCCTCCGCCGGCCCGGGCCCATACAGGCAGACATCCCAAACACACGAAAAGCAGAATGCACAAAGCTGTACAAAAACTTCTTTTTTTCATAAGCTTCTCCTTAAAAAATGGAAAAACAGGCCTTATCAAAGGCTATCCGGAACTTTCCGGAATAGGAAAAACCTGCCCGGAAACTCTCTCTTCCCAAGCAGGTCCTTTTTCCTTCTTATTTCTTAGTGATATATCCTTTAGCTTTCAGAGTTTCTGCGCAGAGAACAGCTCCGCCGGCAGCACCTCTTACTGTATTGTGGGATAAGCCGATAAATTTGAAATCATAAACCTTATCCTCTCTCAAACGTCCAACAGAAACGCCCATACCCTTTTCGTAATCCACATCTGCCTTTACCTGCGGGCGATTGTCTTCTTCCATGTACTGGATGAACTGCTTAGGAGCGCTTGGAAGCTCTAATTCCTGAGGCAGTCCTTTGAAGCTGACTAACTTTTCAATAAGCTGCTCCTTAGTTGGTTTCTTTCTGAATTTTACAAATACAGCGGCAGTATGTCCGTTTAATACAGGAACACGAACACACTGGCAGGTAATCACCGGTTCCTTAGCTGGCTCGATTACGCCGTCCTTGATTTCACCCCAAAGACGAAGGGGTTCCATCTCGCTTTTTTCTTCTTCCCCTCCGATATAGGGGATAATGTTCTCCACCATTTCCGGCCAGTCTTTAAAGGTCTTGCCTGCTCCGGAAATTGCCTGGTATGTAGTGGCAACCACTTCGTAGGGCTCAAATTCTTTCCATGCAGTCAGAACAGGAGCATAGCTCTGGATAGAGCAGTTAGGCTTAACCGCTACGAAGCCTCTCTTCGTTCCCAGTCTTTCCTTCTGGTACTGGATTACTTCGAAGTGCTGAGGATTGATTTCCGGCACAACCATAGGTACATCCGGAGTCCATCTGTGAGCACTGTTGTTAGATACCACAGGAGTCTCTGTCTTTGCGTAGGCCTCCTCAATGGCCTTAATCTCCTCTTTAGACATATCCACAGCAGAGAAAACAAAATCAACGGTTGCGGCTACCTTCTCTACCTCTGCCACATTCATCACTACCAGACTTTTCACTGCCTCCGGCATAGGTGTATCCATTTTCCAGCGTCCGCCTACAGCTTCCTCATATGTCTTACCTGCACTTCTGGCACTTGCTGCCACAGTCACTACCTCAAACCAGGGATGATTCTCCAGCAGAGAAATAAATCTCTGTCCTACCATACCTGTAGCCCCTAAAATTCCAACTCTTAATTTTTCACTCATTTGTCAGCTCTCCTCTATCTTGCTCCACAAAGACATTTGTCTCTAATTGGCGCACATTTTTTTAATAAATACTAATATAACAAATCTTTCCGAAAAGTCAAGATTTTTCTGCCAAATATTTTTTCTCCAAAGCAATAACCTGCTCCATAGCCTGAGTGCCCGGAGCACCAAGAGTATTTCTCTTTTCCACGCAATTTTTCATACTGATAGCTTCATAAATATCTGCGTCAAACACCGGACTGATTTCCTGATATTGGGAAAGAGGCAGTTCATCCAATGAAATCCCCTTTTCAATACAGCAAAGCACCAACCGTCCCACAATACCATGGGCATCCCGGAAAGCTACGCCTTTATTTACCAGATAATCTGCTGCGTCCGTTGCATTGGTAAAGCCGTTTTTAGCGCTGGACTCCATATTTTCTTTCTTAAACTCCATAGTGGAAAGCATACCGTTAAAAAGAGCCAGACAGCCTTTCACCGTGTCCAAAGCGTCAAAGGTAAATTCCTTATCTTCCTGCATGTCTTTATTATAGGCCAGGGGAATGCCCTTCATCGTGGTAAGCATGGACATCAAGGCTCCGTATACTCTTCCTGTTTTTCCTCTTACCAGCTCTGCAATGTCCGGATTCTTCTTCTGCGGCATAATACTGCTTCCTGTGCTGTATCCGTCATCAATCTCCACAAACTGGTATTCATTGGAATTCCAGAGAATGACTTCCTCAGAAAAACGGCTTAAATGCATCATAACCGTGGACAGGGCAGATAAAAGCTCAATCAGATAATCCCGGTCAGCTACAGAATCCATGCTGTTTAAGGTGGGGCCATCAAAGCCTAAAAGCCGGGCCGTATACTCTCTGTCCAGAGGATAGGTGGTACCGGCCAGGGCTCCGCTTCCCAGAGGGCAGAGATTTAGTCTCTTTTTTATATCCTCCATACGGCCCCTGTCTCTTTTGAACATTTCAAAATAAGCCCCCAGATGATGGGCCAGGCTCACTGGCTGGGCTTTCTGCAAATGGGTAAAGCCCGGCATGTAGGTGTGGAGATTTTCCTCCATCAGCTTCAGGAGCGTGCCCAAAAATTCTGCCAGCAGACGGTCCAGTTCCTGAATCTCATCTCTGACATAAAGCTTCATATCCAGAGCCACCTGGTCGTTTCTGCTTCTTCCTGTGTGAAGCTTTTTTCCTACATCTCCCTTTCTGGCGATAAGATTTGCTTCCACAAAGCTATGAATGTCCTCGTATTCCGGAGAAAACTCCAAAGCACCGCTTTCAATATCCTCAAGAATTTCCTGAAGCCCTGCGTCTATTTCTTTTGCCTCTGCCTCCGTGAGAATCCCCTGTTTGGCCAGCATAGCCGCATGAGCCCTGCTGCCCCGGATGTCCTGGGCGTAAAGCCTTTTATCAAAGGACAGAGATGCATTAAAATCATATACCAATTGGTCCGTTTCTTTTGTAAAACGGCCTCCCCATAATTGTGCCATAATGTTTCCTCATTTCTTTCCATTTTGTGTAGAATTTTATCACTTTATAGTATTAAACGCAAGGTTTTTTCTTCTGCCGCTCCCTTTCTCTTTTGGAAAATACACAGCCGCAGTAATCCTGGCGGTACAGTTCGTATTGCCGGGAAAGCTCTGTAGAACGTTTGTATCCGTTTTTCTTTTTAAAATCCGAGGGCAGATGTTTCACAGGGTAAAGCTGCTCCAGAGCTTCGCCGATTTCGTTGATTTTTTCTGCGTTTTTTAAAGGACTGATGGAA
>CABSEJ010000248.1 GCA_902476765.1 uncultured Blautia sp. | reverse complement strand
ATTTTGCCTCCTGAATCATGTTCTTACGGTCAGCGCAGCAAGTGCGCAGACCTAGGCTAAACTGTTACGAATCGCCTTCACAGGCCTGCGTTTTCTCTGCTTTCTTTGATGGCTTCCTGATTCTCAGCCAAAGGACATTTTATACAGATTACTGTAAATTCCTTCCTTCTTCATCAACTCCTCATGAGTCCCCTCCTCGGCAATGCCATCCTCGGTCAGCACCAGGATTCTCTGGGCGCTTCGGATAGTGGAAAGTCTGTGGGCAATCACAAAGGTGGTACGGTTTTTCGCCAGCTTTTCCAGGGAATGCTGGACAATCTTCTCGCTCTCATTATCCAGTGCAGAGGTAGCCTCGTCGAAAATCAGAATAGGCGGATTTTTCAAAAAAACCCTGGCAATGGAGAGTCTCTGCTTCTGTCCTCCTGAAAGCTTCACACCTCTTTGCCCTATATCTGTGTCATAGCCGTTTTCCAGCTCCATGATAAATTCATGAGCATTGGCAGCCTTGGCGGCTCTCACTACCTCTTCATCCGTTGCCTCCGGCCTGCCGTAACGGATATTTTCCATAACCGTACCTGCAAAAAGATACACATCCTGCTGCACGATTCCGATATGGCTCCGCAGACTGTCCAGCTTCAGATTTCTTATGTCCTCACCGTCCAAAAGCACACGTCCCCGGGTCACATCATAAAATCTGGGAATCAGACTGCACAGGGTAGTCTTTCCCGCTCCCGAGCTTCCCACCAGAGCCACATATTCCCCGGCACTGACCTTGAGATTTACATGGCTCAGAACCTTTTCCTGAGAGTTTTCATAGGCAAAGGAAACATCCTGGAAATCAATTTCACCCTTTACATCCGTAACTTCCTTAGCATCTTCCTTATCCTTAATATCAGGCGCCACCGCCATAACCTCCAGGAATCTGGAATAACCGCTGTATCCGTTTTGGAACTGCTCCGTAAAGGTAATCAGCTTCTTCACCGGGTCCGTCAGGTTATTGATATACAAAAGAGCTGTCACCAGGTCCTCTACAGGCATTTCCCCTCTTGCCATGAAGTAGGCCCCCGCCAGAAGCACTGCAATGGTAATCAGCGTGGTAAAGGCTCCCATACCGGAATTATAACCGCCCATGTATTTGTAACTGGTTTTTTTAGAGTCCACAAATCTCTCATTTCCCCTGCGGAATTTCTTCATTTCCTCCTTTTCATTTGCGAAGGATTTCACCACACGAATTCCGGAAAGACTGTCTTCAATCTGGGTGTTAATATCCGCAATCCTGGCCCGGTTCTCCTTAAAAGCAGTCTTCATCTTCCGGTTAAAGATAACCGCATAGAGAATCAGGAAGGGTACGAAGAAAAAGGCAGCCAGGGCCAGCTTCTCATTCACCGTTACTAAAATCCCGAAAGCTCCGGCAAATTTAATAATGGAAATCACCAAATCTTCAGGTCCATGGTGCAGCAGCTCACTGATGTCAAACAAATCTGCTGTGATTCTGGACAGAAGATGTCCCACCTTCTGGTTGTCATAAAAGGCAAAGGACAGCTTCTGATAATGGCCGAAAATTTCGTTTCTCATATCACGCTCAATCCTTGCCCCCATAATATGGCCATAGTAAGCAATATAAAAGTTACAAAAGGCCTCCACGGCCACCAGGGCAACCATAAAGATTCCCAGTTTTACAATGATTCCCGTAGCCTCAGATACCGGCAGTTCAACTACACTGCTGGTAATATACCGGACAATGAGGGGAATCACTAAAGTTATGGCCGCACCCAATATGGCAAAGAACATATCTGAAAAGAAAAGTCCCTTGTAAGGTTTATAATATCCGGCCAGCTTCTTCAGTTTCTCAAACATTTCTCTTCTCCTTTATATTCTGTTTTGATTACATTTTCCTTTCTTAGTATACCCGAGGATACCCTCTTGGGGCAAGGGTATCTTCTCCTGCAATCTCATACAGCAGCCGGCCGGACTCACAAACTCACGGTTATTTACATAGTAGCCAGTACCTTCCAGCCGGACATGCAACGGTCAGCCCGGAGGCCGGCAACATTCATCCGGACTCACAGCTGTTTGCACAGCAGCCGGCCATAACAGCCCACAAATCTCACACCGGAAAGCTGTCCCGCAGGCACAGCATTCCAAAGCCGGTTTCCCGGTTGGGATAGGTTCCCTGGGGCAGCCGTCTGGCCCCTCTTCTGAGATATGCCTTCACCTTCTCTCCATACAGATATGGATCTTCCCCTCTCACAATCCCCCACTCCATCATCAGCGCTGCTGCCCCTGTGACAAAAGGTGTGGCAAAGGAAGTTCCGGTACGGGAAGCATAACCTCCTCCCGGAGCTGCCGTTCGAATATCCACCCCCGGAGCTGCCAAATCCGGCTTAATTTCCTCAAGAACCCTGGTAAATCCTCTGCCGGAAAAATCAGCATAAGACATCAGCCTGGAATTATAAGCCCCCACAGAAATCACCCGGCGGGATGTAGATGGAATGGTAAGTGTAGTGTCAGGTGTAGGATAAGGAAAAGCTGTGTCCTGGTTCAGAACCCCTCCGCCTGGCAGCCATAAATCATACCTGCCGTCCACAATACTTCTGGGAATCAGCACAATTCTCCAGGTTCCGCTGTCCACGTATTGTCCCCTGGGGATAAAATCAATAAAAATTTCCTGGGAAAGACTGTAAGGACTGGGTTTTCCATAATAAATCAAAATTTCCGTAAGACCTACAGAAAATCTCTGAGGCCCCAGAATTTCCTGAAAAGGTCCCACCCTCTGCCCGTTGGGATGGATAAGCCCCACTTCAATCTGGTCCACATACTGTTTCCACAGCTGGACATTGATTCCCGTCTGATACTGAGCCACATTTAACTGGACCTGAAACTCCTGGCCTTGTGTAAGAGTACCCGAAGTATGCAGAGCCTGGGCTCCTTCGTTACCCATCCCCACACAGATAACACTGCGCCCAATAAGAGCCACATTGTCCAGGTAGGTTTCTATCAGGGACTCCCCGCTGTGTGTTCATTATAATTGGAGGAAAGTTACCGTAAAAAAATTTGCAGCCTTTACACTG
>CABSEJ010000247.1 GCA_902476765.1 uncultured Blautia sp. | reverse complement strand
CGAATCAATTTAACAAGCCCCAGCAAAAAGCCGGGGCTAATACTTCAATTATTTTGGGACATTTTCAAAAACGCTTGACACCAATTATAGTGACTATATGCTTTTTTTGTCGAAATATACCATAATTGACTCCGAATTTACATTTTTCCCATTCATTTTTCAAAGGGAATTTTTCGATATAAAATGTTTGCGTGGTCAAATAATTGGTATATAAGAATAAGGAGGCAGTTATGTGCAGAAAAGGTGAAAACATCCGAAAACGCAAGGATGGGCGCTGGGAAGCCCGGTTTATCAAATACCGTGATTCGGAAGGTAAGATACATTATGGTTCCATTTATGGAAAAACCTACAGCGAAGTAAAAGCAAAGCGAAACAAAAAAATCGCAGAGTTGCCACAATACGGATATCACACCGGCAATTCCGGCGTTTTAAATTACCAGGCGACTTTCCAGACGGCTGCAATCCGCTGGCAGCAGGATATCCGATACACCATTAAAGACAGCACTTTTTCCAATTACAAGGCGATTCTGGAGAACCAACTGCTCCCTGAACTGGGAACTACGCAGATCCGCAAAATTACAAACGCCAGGATTAATCAGTTTATCCATAAGAAAAAGAATCAGGAACTGTCTTCTGGAACCATTCACGTTACTTTAAGCGTGCTCCGGAGTATTCTTGGCTTTGCAGCGAAGCAGGGCGTCTATACCAGTGAGCCTATCCGGTATCCGCATATTGCAGGAACCAATCAGGAAGTCCAGATTATGAACATAGAGGACTATGACAAATTGGAGCGGTTTCTTACAGAAAACATCGATGACTTCTATTTCGGACTGCTCCTTTGTATGCATACCGGAATCCGTGTGGGAGAACTGGCGGGGCTGCGCTGGGGTGACATTGATTTTTCCCAGCGGAAAATACGCATACAAAGAACTGTGATCCGGATCAAAAATCTTGACCAGATTGCAGATCTTGTTACAGGGAAAATCCCCAAAACCCGCTTGTACATCGGAGCACCAAAAACAGAGCACTCCAACCGGGAGATTCCATTACCAGACAAACTGCTTTTTTATGCCAGGCGGTTCTGCAAAGAGAACTCATATTATATTCTCACTGGCACCGGCAAATGTATGGAACCGCGGGTGATTCAGCGCAGATACGCCAATTTGTTAAAAAAATGTGGGATTCCACCGATCAAAATCCATGCTTTGCGCCATCAGTTTTCCTGCCGCTGGGTGGAGCGAGGATTTGACACCAAGTCTTTGTCCGAAATCCTTGGACATACTTCCGTTCGCACTACGCTAGATCTGTATGTGCATATCCAGGCGGAAACCAAGCGGCAGTATATGAACCAGATGATGGGGCAGGTAATATAGGAAGCCTAAAATTCAATATAGAACAGCATGAAAGACAACTATTCAGAAGCATTTGTAATATGTTTCCGGATGGTTGTTTTTCTTTTGGCTAATGCTGTTACCCATTCATATTCTATCATTTCTATGCATTGTATATGTTCTTTTTTCATTTAAAGGGTCTGCTTACATGGTCAGTAGTCCAATCTGTACTCTGCTTCTGCTGATTCGCAGCACAGATACGCATTACTGGAATAATGCGACTTTTGGTCATCTTTTTTGTTTTCTCATCAATTTATTATTTGTTTTGCTTCTGGTTTTTATTCGTTTAAGTACACTTTGTACTATACCGTTTTATAAGGAAAGCCAGGAGTGATCCCACCAGTCACTGATCAATCCTGGCTTCGTGTTCTACAGGGCTACATTAGCCTACCTTATTTTGAACTCTTCCATAAGTTTCTTACGATAGTTTTCATCCTTGCAGGCCTTTAAATATTCTGTTACTCGGCTGGCTGATTCTAATTTCTCATATAAAGCAGCCATTTGTTTTTCTCCTGATTTTCGTCCTTCTTCCCGTCCTTTTTTTCGTCCATCATCCATAATCATCTGTCCCAATCGCGTCATTATCACCGCCTCCTTAATTTCATTCAGATCTTCTCCATCCAGGAATTTATCTGCCAAAGTATATAACATTGCCGTAACTTTATCCGCTATACTATTATGTTCCTCTTTCGCCAGTAGAATTCCTTCTTTTATCCTATCTTTGCGGCTAAGCTTTCCACCCATTAACGGCGTCAGGCTCAGCCAGGCGAAATCATCCTCTGTCAGGGCTTCACCTGCGGCCTTTTTCTTTTTTAATCGCAGAATAACTTCATCTGCATCCTTCTCTCCCATATAGACAGGAATCACACGGTATGTATAGATACCGCATTTCAATTCACTTTTTGACTGCTTGATTTCCCCTGTGTAAATTACATATGTAATCACATCCGCATCCATGTTATGCGAAAATAACGCATCATAGGAATGAAAACGTCTGAGATTTTTCTTCTCAGAATTGTTTGTAGTCTGGAACTCAATATGGATATACAAATCTTTCTCAGTAGTCTTAAAAGTAAAATCCATATACAGTTCATTGATAGTCAGCGCTACCAACTCTGTCGGTCCAATTTCTTCATAACTATAGTTTATACCGAGTAATTTCAAAATATGCTCCCTGAAATATTCCACACCCATTTTCAGGAAAGCATCTTCGTGTTTGCTGTTTGGCATGAGACTTCTCCTTTTTTATTTCTGTATCGTCATCTCATGTACTTTATAAGCTTTCTCGGAATGTATTATTTTCTCCCTACTCATATCCCTATAATATCACAATCTACTATAAAAATCATCTTAAAAGTTTATAAAATATCAAAAAAGAAGCAGGTCTTCATCGCATGTTCCAAATGCTCTAAAGCCTGCTTCTGTAATTTCTTTATGGAATTTACTTCCGTTATCTTTTATAGAATTCGCTTACTGCTGTGTAGTGGTATCTGTAGTAGTACCATCTGTGGCTGCTGCTCCATCTGTAGTAGCACCGTCTGCGGCAGTACCATCTGCATTAGTGGCAGTCTCTGCTGCAACTGTGCCTGGCTCTGTTACGGACTGGGTATCTGTACTCTCAGAAGTGCTGCCAACTGGTGCGTCAGCCTCCTCCTGGGTAACCACCTCACCGTTGCGAACCTTTTCCATAAGGCTCTTAGCCT
>CABSEJ010000246.1 GCA_902476765.1 uncultured Blautia sp. | reverse complement strand
TGCGGACAAACGGTTTTCAAGACCGCCTCGTTATGACCACTTCGATATCTCTCCGTGATGTCGCTCAGTCAGCGACAAGTGGTATTCTATCATCACTTAAGTCTGATGTCAATAGTTTTCAGCAATTTTTTCCAAATTTCCAAATTTCCAAATTTTTTCACATCGTAATTTATTTGCTTTCGCCCATCCCAAAACTAAAAACTGCCAAACCTACACCGGCCGTTTAATGTAGTGGAATCGGGATTTAAAAGTAAAATTCTCTGCTGTCAAACCCTCTAAAGTTTCTCTGCCAACCTGTCTGCTATCAAAATATCCTCAGGAGTGGTAATCTTTATGTTCTCATAGCTGCCCTCTACCAATGCAATCCTACTATCTTTCCCATAGGTTTCCACTATCATAGCGTCATCCGTTATATCTTTCATATCATATTGAAATGCTTCCCGGTAAGCCTCTGTTATCAAAGGATAAGAAAAGACCTGAGGCGTCTGAACGTTCCAAACCTGGCTTCTCTTTGGTGTCTGAGCAATAAAATGGTTGTTATCCGCCAGCTTTACCGTATCCTTGGATGGCATTCCCACAACACAGGCTCCCCATTTTTCCACAGCTTCTTTTGCTCGGCTGATAATCCCTTGGGTAATAAAGGGTCTGGCTCCGTCATGGATGAACACATAGGTGCAGTCCTCACAGGCCAGCAATCCCTGGTATACAGAATCATACCGTTCTTTCCCCCCGGCCACACATTTCTTGACTTTTGTAAATCCGTACATTTCTATAATTTCCTTTTTACAGAAATCTATACTATCTTTTCCAGTAACCAGGATAATTTCATCTATATCCTTGCTGTTTTGGAAACAGGCCAGACTGTAATAAATGAGGGGTTTCCCCTTTAGCATCAAAAACTGCTTCTGCACACTGCTGTTCATTCGTTTTCCCTGTCCTGCTGCCAGGACAATTGCCGTACATTTCAATTTCGTTCCTACCTCTCTCCTAATCGCAGATTAGGCACTGCGTTTAAATCCCATCCATGCCTTACGCCTTTTTTATATTCATAGTAAGCGGCGGAACCAATCATAGCTGCATTATCAGTACAGAAAATGGGGGACGGATGATAAAATTTAATTCCCTTATCCCTGCATGCCTTTTCCATGGCTTCCCGAAGACCGCTGTTGGAAGCTACTCCTCCGGCAATGGCCAGCTTATCCATATGATAATCCTTAGCCGCCAGCATGGCATGTTCCACCAACACCTCTACCACACATTTCTGGAAAGAAGCTGCTACATCCGCTGTCACAATCTCCTCCCCGGTCATTTTACATTTATTCAAATGATTCAGCACTGCAGACTTTACGCCGCTGAAGCTGAAATCATAGGGTGAATCTTCGATTTTTGCTTTAGGGAAATCCATAGCATAGGCATTTCCCTCCTTAGACAGCTTGTCAATCTTAGGACCTCCCGGATACCCCAGTCCAATGGCCCGGGCCACCTTATCAAAGGCCTCCCCTGCTGCGTCATCTCTGGTACGTCCCAGAATCTCAAAACTTCCGTAATCTTTCACAATCACAAGATGAGTATGTCCCCCGGAAACCACCAGACATAAGAAAGGCGGCTCCAAATCCGGATTTTCTATATAATTAGCTGCAATATGCCCTTCAATATGATGAACTCCTACCAGAGGAAGATTTTTTGCAAAACTAATAGCCTTGGCTTCTGCCACTCCTACTAAAAGAGGACCTACCAGTCCCGGTCCATAGGTAACTCCTACGGCATCTATATCCTCCAGATTCATTTCAGCCACTTTCAGGGCTTCCTCAATAACTTGGTTAATCTTCTCTATATGTTTTCTGGAAGCAATTTCCGGCACAACGCCGCCATAGAGCTTATGCAAATCTATTTGGGAAGAGATAATATTTGACAGAACTGTTCTTCCGTTTTCTACCACCGCAGCGGCAGTTTCATCACAGGAACTCTCAATGGCAAGAATCCGTATCCCATTCTCTTTTTTCATACCTATCTCCTTTACGCTTCTTCAAACTGCAGCTCCGTGGACTGACGGTCCCTGGCTGCTATGGTATTTGGAAATATCTTAGTGGCTTCTGGCAAAGCCTCATCCGGACGAA
Organism: uncultured Blautia sp.; assembly: GCA_902476765.1. Lineage (GTDB taxonomy): Bacteria > Bacillota > Clostridia > Lachnospirales > Lachnospiraceae > Blautia. The sequence continues at coordinate 1,067 of CABSEJ010000246.1, read as the reverse complement.
CCAAAGAAGGACTGTAATGGGTCAGCCACATTTCTTTTACCTGGGCCTCTTTGGCCAAAAGAGCCGCCTCTCGGAAAGTCATATGTTTATAGGCCTTGGCTTTCTGCTCTTTTTCCTCTTCCCCATACATTCCCTCACAGATAAATAAATCCGAATGGCGGGCATGTTCCGCAATGGATTTCACTGGTCTGGTATCTGTAGTATAGGTCAGTTTGATTCCTTTTCGCTCAGGACCCAGTACCATATCAGGGATATAAGTGACCCCCGCTTCTGTAGTAATAATCTCACCTTTTTGAAGAGGATTCCAATACTGCAGGGGAATATTCTGAGCTTTAGCCCGTGCAGCATCAAATTTCCCACTCCGCTTTATCTCCAAAGTATACCCATAACAAGTTACATTGTGGTTTACCCGAAAAGCAGTAATATGATAACCCTGCAGCTCCAGCTTTTCTTCCTGTGCTGTCAGCTCTATGCACTGAATCTCAAAAGGAAGCTCCGGAGCGATAACCCGGAGAGCGGACACTACTCTTACCAATCCTTTAGGGCCCACCAAAGTCAAAGGCTCTGTTCTCTCTGCATTACCCATAGTAAGGAGCAGGCCAGGCAGGCCGCTGATATGGTCTGCATGGTAGTGAGTAAAACATATTACGTCAATAGGCTTAAAACTCCACCCCTTTTCCTTCACTGCCACCTGGGTTCCTTCCCCGCAGTCTATCATTAAATTACTTCCATTATATCTTGTCATTAAAGATGTCAGTTTTCTTCTTGGAAGAGGCATCATGCCGCCGGTTCCCAAAAGACATACATCCAACATGTTTCCTTCCTCATTTCTACTAAGTTTACTATAAAAGCCCCGGACTGCGACTGGGCAGATGGCAAGCTTGCTTGCCTAGATGCACAGTCATAGGACGGGCCAGACGGTATGAGCACGGAGGACGCTGTTAAGCGGCCTGATAAGTGCGATTACCGTCGGCAGATGGAGAAGTGCGCAGCACAGAGCCATCTGGCTTTCATGCATAGTGGCTTCTATGCCAGTATGCACATCTGTTTACTATAAAAGCCCCGGA
>CABSEJ010000245.1 GCA_902476765.1 uncultured Blautia sp. | reverse complement strand
ATAGAACCTAAGAATACTGGATGTATCTCGGCATAACATCTATCTCGTCATAAGGAGGGAACCTGTCGCCGCTACTGTCAAACATCATGCTGAATGAATTGGATAAGGAGTTGGAGAAACGAGAGCTGCGATTCGTAAGGTATGCAGATGACTGTGTGATAGCGGTCAGAAGTGAGGCGAGTGCAAAGCGGGTGATGTATTCCATAACAGACTGGATAGAAAGGAAGCTGGGACTAAAGGTAAATGCGGAAAAGACGCATATCACAAGACCAAGCAAGCTGAAATATCTTGGATTTGGATTCTATAAGGATTCCAAAACAAAGGAATGGAAATGCAGACCGCATAAAGATTCGGTGCAGAAGTTTAAAAGGAGGCTAAAGGCACTCACAAACAGAAGCCAGAGTATGACTTTTGCAGTAAGAATACAGCAATTAAACTGGGTAATACGGGGATGGATAAACTACTTTGCATTAAGCTCAATGAAAACAGTAATGAACGATATAGACGCACATTTGCGTACAAGACTACGTGTAATAATCTGGAAACAATGGAAAGTACCGTGCAAGCGACAATGGGGATTACAAAAACTGGGAATAGGAAAGGCTCTTGCAAAACAGACCTCATATATGGGAGACCACTATCAATGGGTAGTAACCAAAACCTGTGTTGTCAGAGCAATCTCAAAAGAAAAGCTGTCGCAAGCAGGACTTGTCAGTTGTTATGATTATTATATGGAACGACATGCTTTGAAGTTATGTTGAACCGCCGTATGCCGAACGGCATGTACGGTGGTGTGAGAGGGGAGAGAAAATCTCCCCTACTCGATTACAGGAATAAAAGTTCCTGTCTTATCCCACAAACTCCTGTAACAGGGCTTCACATTTTTCATAATAGGTCTGAATTTCTTCATCCTCCGACAGTTTATTGTCCTCAGAAATCACCCGCATGGCTCCCATCATGTCTTCTACGCTGGCTGGGTTTCCTGCCTCCTGAAAGCCTTTACAATCCTTCATCAGGACATAATCCTCTTCTTTCTCCGGGAAAATTTCCATATCTTTGTATTTCTCATACTGCTTACTGGACAGGAAATAAATCATACTGGTTCCTTCCTGGATGTCCACAGTAAATTTTGTCTGCATGGCAGCAAACATATTCGGGTCTCCATCTTCGGAGGCACCATAGTCTCCTATCTGAACATGAATTTCTCCGTCTCCGTTTAAATCCTCTCCATGGGCTTCAAACCAGGCCTGCAGGGCTTGGCTGTCCTCGTCGTTGATGGTATAATCTCCTAAGAAGGCCACCGTATAATCATAAGTCACCTTATTCAGCATGTCTCTTACAAATATAATGACACAAATCAGGAGAAAAGCCCCGATAAGCACATGGAATTTGTAGTAATACCAGAAATTCTCCAGTTTTTTCTTTTTGTCCTCCGACACCTGTACTTTTTTCATTTTTATTGTCCTTTTCCTTTGTTTTCTACTGATAAGCATTTTAACACTTTCCGTACTTCAAAGAAAGTGGGAATCTAAAATTTATAAGAATTTAATAACTCTTCTTTACTTTTTCCTTCACATTTCCACTCCCATCAGCATATGCTGAATAGAGATAATTTGCAGGGAGCTGCTTGTATTTATGGCCTATAAAGTAATCATTGACGCCGGACACGGGGGAGAAACCGACCCGGGAGCCGTCTATCAGGGACGCCAGGAAAAAAATGATAACCTCCGTCTGGCTCTGGCCGTGGGCGAAATTCTGTCCCAAAACGGCGTGGACGTAGAGTACACCCGCACCACAGACGTATATCAGACTCCTTTTGAAAAGGCCCAGATTGCTAATGCTTCGGGAGCTGATTTTTTCATTTCTTTTCACCGGAATTCCAGCCCCATGCCAAATCAATACAGTGGTGTGGAAACTCTTGTATACGATAAATCCGGGAAAAAACTGGATATGGCGGAAAATATCAACGGCGCACTGGGAGAATTGGGCTTTAATGATTTGGGCGTAAAAGCCCGTCCCGGTCTTGTAGTTTTAAGAAGGACGAAAATGCCGGCATTGCTGATAGAAACCGGCTTTATCAACACAGACCAGGATAACTCCCGTTTCGACGCCCAGTTTGAGGAAATCGCTCAGGCCATTTCTTCCGCCATCCTGGGAACCTTAGATGAAGAAACGCTGGAAAATTCTCAAAATTCCAAAGACATTTTCTATCGGGTACAGGTAGGCAGCTACCGGGAACGGCCCAATGCGGATAAACTTCTCTATGAACTGGAGGACCAGGGCTTTCCCGCTTTTATCCTTTACCAGGACGGTCTATACAAAGTTCAGGTAGGAGCCTTCCGCAATCTGGAAAACGCAGTAAAAATGGAGCGGGTATTAAGAAATGCCGGGTACAGCACCTGGATAGATGCTGCTCCGGCCTCCTATTAGTCTTTATAAAAGACCGTCGGAGCAAGAACTCCCTATTTCATGCACAGGCTTACCTTGCTAAAAATAGGGAGTTCTATACTGAGTTGGAATATCCGGCGGGTGCTACATAGACTCCGCCCTTTCCTTTATGTTTTTCTTGAAGTTGATTACCTCATGGTTATACTCCTTGTCCATATACAGAGAGGTAATCATGAAATCAGCAGTAGCCCGGTTGATGGCCATGGGTATGTCGTATACCTGGGCAATTCTCATCAGAGCCTTTACGTCCGGGTCATGAGGCTGGGCGGTGAGAGGGTCAGAAAAGAATACGATAAAATCAATGACCCCTTCCACAATCTTGGCTCCTATCTGCTGGTCTCCCCCCAGAGGGCCGCTGTTATATCCCTTAATCCGCAGGCCCGCCTTGTCGGCAATCAATCTGGCCGTGGTGCCCGTACCGTAAAGATTATGCTCTTTCAGGATTTCACAATGGTCCTTGCACCACTGAATAATCTTCGGTTTTTCATTGTCATGGGCTATCAATGCAATATTTTTCTTTTTCTTAATGGTAAATGTCATGTAATTATTATCCATATTTTCCCCGCTTTCTTTCTAAACCTTTACGCCTTAGTGTACAGAACTCCACCCCATTCTCTTTCCCTTACACTGGGTACACAGAAAATGCAGTAACAGTTTTATATTACTATTCACTCGTATCTCGTAAACAGTAACATTCGCAGGCCCATTTAAAGTTTTGCTTCGCAAAAGGAGCCTGCTCACACCTGAATCATGTTCTTACGCAGCCCGACAGCAAGTGTC
>CABSEJ010000244.1 GCA_902476765.1 uncultured Blautia sp. | reverse complement strand
AATCCAAATCTGGCCAGAGTACAGACAGAGGGCGGGCTGGCCCAGGGAATCGGTATGGCTCTGTTTGAAGATATTCAGTATAACGACAGAGGGCAGCTGCGGAATAATTCTTTTATGCAGTATAAAATTCCTGCCAGAACAGATGTAAGAAAAATAAGAGTGGAATTTGCCCCAAGCTATGAGAAAAGCCATCCTTTCGGGGCAAAATCTATCGGGGAGATTGTTATCAACACCCCCTGTCCGGCCATTGCCAATGCAGTTTACAATGGTGTGGGACTGAGATTCAGGGAAATGCCTATCACTCCGGAGAAAATCGCCATGGCTCTGGCAGAGAAAGCGGAAAAATAGGGAACGCAGCAGATTTGGAGACAGAAAAATTTAACCATAGACAGTACCCTCTCTGAACAGGGGCATGTAAGCCTTTGTCCGGAGAGGGTACCCTCAGTCTGCAAGGCAGCTGACCTTTTGTACACTGAGGGCAAGGTAGAAGGAGACAGGGAAGATGTATCAAGAGACAGCAAGAGAGCTATTAGAGTTTATAGAGAAGAGTCCCACCAGCTTCCATGCAGTGGCGGCTATGGAGGAAATCCTGACAAAAGAAGGATTTATAAAACTGGATGAGAAGGAGGGCTGGAGGCTGACAAAGGGAGGCAGATATTTTGTTACAAGAAATGCTTCTGCCTTGATTGCCTTCACTCTTCCGGAAGCAGAGCTTAGAGGCTTCCGTATTATGGCCAGCCACAGTGATTCTCCCAGCTTTAAAATCAAGGAGAATCCGGAAATGGCTGTGGAGGAGCGGTATGTAAAGCTGAATGTGGAACGGTACGGAGGGATGCTTTGCGCCCCCTGGTTTGACCGTCCCTTGTCTGTTGCTGGCCGTATTGCAGTGGAGCAGCAGGGTGAAATTGTGACGAAGCTGGTAAATGTGGACCGGGATTTGCTGATGATACCGAATCTGGCCATTCATATGAACCGGGAAGCCAATGAAGGCTATAAATACAATGCCCAGAAGGATATGCTTCCTCTCTATGGAGATATTTCCCAAAAGGGAACTTTTCTGGAACTTATCGCTCAGGCAGCAGGGGTAAAAGCCGGAGCTATTCTGGGCCATGATTTGTTTTTGTACAATAGGCAAAAAGGTACAGTCTGGGGGGCAAAAGAGGAATTTGTTTCTGTGGGCAGACTGGATGACTTGCAGTGTGCCTTTGCCTCCCTCAAAGGGTTTCTGGCCGGAAAGAAGGAAACCTATGGAGCGGTACACTGTGTACTGGACAATGAAGAGGTGGGAAGCGAAACCAGACAGGGAGCTGCCTCTACTTTCCTGAAGGATGTGCTTTTGCGTATCCATAAGGGCCTGGGACAGGGCTATGAAGAGTATATCAGATGTGTGGCAGACAGCTTTATGGTTTCCGCAGACAATGCCCATGGGGTGCACCCCAATTACGGGGAAAAGGCAGACCCGGTGAACCGTCCTTATCTGAACGGCGGCATTGTTATCAAATACAGTGCCAATCAGAAATATTGTACGGACGGCTACTCAGCCGCTGTGTTTAAAAATATTTGCCGGAAAGCCGGGGTACCTTACCAGACCTTTACCAACCGTTCTGATATATTGGGAGGCTCTACTTTAGGAAATATTTCTACCACCCAGGTAGCGGTCAGTGCAGTGGACATCGGTCTTCCCCAGCTTGCCATGCACTCCCCCTATGAAACAGGAGGAGTGAAAGATACCTGGTACCTGATTCAGGCTGTGGCTCAATTGTTTTCGTAAGAATTATTATGTGCACTTTCTTCCGTAGTAAGGGAGAAGGTGCATTTTTTCACCCTTTACATGAAAGCCAAAGCCCAGATTGTTTCCGGAATCAGTGACACAGCCGCAGTCTTCCTCTTCTAAAATCTGGAAACCGTATTCTTTTAGAGAGTTGTGAAAATAGGATAAATCAAAATTTTTCTCATAGCATTCCGGATACTGACTGAGCAGCAGCTTCATGGATTTATGAGCACCTTCAAAATAGAAATAAGTGCCCAGCAGCTCTCCTTCAGAGGCCAGATAGGGGGCAATTTCTCTATATAAAAAGGTGGGATGATAAAAGTTGTGCTCATTGACCGCAAAGAAATCCAGATGCAAATCTATGACTCCGGGCTTTATGGGAAATCGGGTACTGCTGTCCGCCAGATATAGAATATCTAAATCAGGCCGCTGATTTTCTATCAGATGTTTGTACATCAACAGTGTTTCCGGGTACTTGTCAATGACAAAATACCGGCTGTCCGAGGGCAGGTATTCCAGATGATTATGCATAAAGAACCAGGCGTTTATGTAAGTCTCAGCCACAACCTTCCGGTGCAGGTCTTTTTCCTCCATTTTGCGGAGCATCCAGTTATAGGAGCGCTGAAACATGCTGATAAGCTCCGGAGGCAGGTCCTTGTAAAGCTCCCGGTTTACATCCGGAGCGTCCTGCAGATTTTGGTTTTTGTTGGGTGTAAGGAAAATTCCGTGATGGATGTGGGCCTGATACCCGCAGCTGCAATCCAGGATTCCTTCAAAAATAAATCGCTGGTCCATATCCACCTCCCGCATGGAAAGGGGACCGCCGCAGACAGGACAGCACAACAGAGGCAGCATGGAGAGGGGAACTCCTGTCTTATTTTTCAGAGCAGGCTTTAAACTGTCCAGCTCTTTTATTTTTTCTGTCAGCGTCTGGATGACATTTTCTTTTCGTGTGATTTCTTCCATGCAGTAACTTCGTTTCTGCTCATAGATTTCTTTCAGCTCCAGAATATCCTGGGAGTCTGCAAAATTAGAGATGCGACGGAGAGAAAGAAGCCTGTGGATTTCCCGCAGAGAGAAATCCAGCTCCTTCAGTTCCAGAATCCATTCCAAATCCTTTAAGGTGGCCTGGTCAAAGACATACTGCCCCTTAGGCCTGGGCGGCACCAATAAACCGTAATTGATATAATAATAGAGATTGTCCACAGAAATGTGGTAAATCTGGGATACTTTTCCGATGCGCATGTACTCCTCCTGTCTGCTTCCCCGGGCAAAGACAGGGGAGCATTGCTTTTTATCTTGTATTTCATAATAGAAAAACTGCCGGGGAAAGTCAAGAGATGGTGTAAATCTGTAGTATACTCCGGGTTTTTAAAGGAAGTGGAGGAAAAAAAGCTTGACATGAACCATACTCTTTGCTTTACAATAGTAAATCATAAAATTATAGTCAAATACCCCGATGCAAGCAGCGGGGTATTTGACCCTTGCGGCAGGTCTG
>CABSEJ010000243.1 GCA_902476765.1 uncultured Blautia sp. | reverse complement strand
CGGGCTGCGTAAGAACATGATTCAGGTGTGAGCAGGCTCCTTTTGCGAAGCAAAACTTTAAATGGGCCTGCGAATGTTACTGTTTACGAGATACGAGTGAACAGTAACATGACTCTCAAGCCTCATCCATGAAAATTATATCCATTTTCTATCTCGCCATAAATTTTCTGATATTTTAAACTTTTTATGCATTTTAAACTGTTTATAATATAGTTTTATCAATATTTTTCAAATTTTATCTTGACATATCCTCTTTCTGTTGTTATAATCTAACCATAAAATAAATCAAAAGAAAAATACAAACAGAAAGGACTGATACCACCAAAACCTTAAAGATTTAATTCATAATTTTAAAGAAAGGACGGTATAGACCACCAGAAACGTAAGAAAACTTCATTAGACAACAAAAGCTTCTAATGAAAAGGGAAACAAAAAAACGAAAAGAGAGGTATCCTCCAATGGATAACGAAATACGTTAAAAGGCAGCATTCTAAAATTAAAATTCAGAATGCTGCCTCTTTTTATGTTTCTCTTCCGCCCTTTCTATGGGTCTGTGTTAGGAATATTTAATGTTTTATTGCTCAGTCTGCATGTCTTTCTCGCTGTTCGTTTCCTCTACTTTGTTTTGTTCTCGCTGATAGTCTTTAACTTCTGAAGTCCCAGAATAATCACGCCCCCTGCCAGGAACCAGATAATACTGAAGGTACCCAGGCTAAGAGGTGCCTTTGGATGTTCCAAGGTCTGAGGTCCCATGATAATGGCGTAAAAAGAACCCAGCATCATGCCCACAATAAAAAATATCATCACAGGTCTGTGCCTTTCCAGAGCCCATTTAATCAGCCTTACTACTGTAGCGATTCCTGCCAGCATTCCCAGAGTAAAGATACACAAAATCGGAATGTACGACAGATTAAAGCCCATTACGCTTTTAATGGCTGATATAATCGGCATATAAAGTCCAAAAATCAAAAGCATGGTAGAACCGCTGATTCCCGGCAGCACCATAGCGCTGATGGCAATCATAGCTGCAAGAAATACATAGATTACCAGCCCCGGCTCCAGCTTAGATAAATCCACGCTGGTTCCCTGTCCGCTTACAGGATTAAAGAAAGTAATCAGAACCACAATAGCAATTCCCAGGATTCCGCCTAAAATTGTGGTTGGTTTAAAAACAATACTCTTCTTCTCTTCTTTTACCACCAAAGGAATGGCGAATAAAATGAAGCCCATAAACAGAGAACTGATTTCATAAATTCTGGTGTCAAATATGCTGGCCAGTACACTGACTGCCTACAAAAATCCGATACCCCAGCCGATTCCCAATTTAATAAGGAAAATCACTGCTTTCTTTTTCTCTTCCAGATTTCCTGCAATGAGACTGTCCAGAGAACCGATAAACTTATCATAAAATCCCAGAAGGAAAGCCACCGTTCCGCCGGATACTCCGGGCACGCTGTCGGCCAGAGCCATACAAAAGCCCCGTATAAAGTTAATAATCATCTTTCTGCTCCTCTCACAAAGCCCTCTCTGAACGGGACACACCGTGTTCTCTCGTTCAGGGAGGGTAATCTTTCTGACATCCCATCAGAGTACAAAAGGCCATGTGCCTTGTACTCTGAGCGTACCCTCTCTGGTCAAGGGCATACATGCCCTTGTTCAGAGAGGGTAACATCTCTGATTATACATGAAATTTCTGAAAAAGCAACAGGATTTTAACGGGTTCTTTCATCTCCCCAGAAAAACAGAGCCACAGTTCCCGGACCGGTATGGGTACCGATTACCGTGCCGATGCTGTTAATCATAACCTTCCCTTCCAAATGGGGGAATTTCTCTTCTATCAAATCCGCCACCTTTCTGGCGTCCTCCATGCAGGCGGAATTTGATATATAGCATTTCTGGCTGTAATCCAGCCCACCCTGGGCATGGTCCTCCATCCGTTTTACCATCTCACGGATAACTTGTTTCTTTCCTCTGTATTTGTTTCGGGGAATCAGCTTTCCTTCATCATTCACATTCATCAAAGGACAGATATTCAGGGCCTGACCGAAAAATCCGGAAACCTTGGAAATCCTTCCGCCTCTGATAAAGCTGGTTAAATCTGTGGAAAAGAACCAGTGATGCAGTTTGTTTTTATTGGCCTCTATCCAGGAGGCATTTTCCTCCAGGCTCATCCCCTTCTCCTGGTTCTCCACCGCCTTGTCCACCAAAAGGCCAAAACCGGAGGAAGCAGCCAGAGAGTCAATGATAATCACTTTCCTCTCAGGATATTTCTCCTCCATCTGTACCTTGGCCATATTGGCTGAATTTATGGTGCCGGAAATTCCGCTGGAAAGGGTCAGATGCAGCACATCCTTCCCTTCCTTCAAAATAGGTTCAAACAGGCCCATATACTGCTCTGTGTTTACCTGGGCCGTAGTGGGCTGAGCCCCATCTGCAATCATTTTATAAAAGTTTTCAAAAGAGATAGATTTTCCTAAGTCATCCGGATATTCTTTGCCGTCCAGAAGGAAATGAAAGCAAACATATGGTATCTTCTTTTCCTCAAAGTAAGAGGCCGGCATATCCGCAGTAGAACAACATGTAATTTTGTATCCGCTCATAAAGTTTCTCCTTCCCTGTTTCTATTGGCACCCCTATTTTAACACCAATCCATGCCATTGCATAGACAGCTTCGGAAAATTTTAATCCAGCTTGAGCATCATTTCCAATACTCTTTTTGCACAGACAGAAATTTCTTCTTCAGTAATCAGGCCTTTCTCATAGGCTTCCAGTACCCGCTCCGGATAACCGCAGCCCATCTTCACATCATTTCCTGCCTTAGTCTCTTTATAATGCTCTCCTCTTGTCCACCAGTCCGTGGTAACAATTCCCTGGAATCCCCATTCATTCCGAAGAATTCCGGTCAACAGTGCCCTGTTCTCGGAAGCCCTCTGTCCGTTTATCTTATTGTAAGAGGACATAATGGTCCAGGGCTGGGACTCCTTCACTACAATTTCAAAACCTTTGAGGTAGATTTCACGCAAAGCCCTCTCGGAAACTCTGGAATCGCTGTCTTTTCGGTTGCTTTCCTTGTTATTGCAGGCAAAGTGTTTTGCAGAAGCTGCAATATGCCGGGACTGCATGCCCCGTACCATGGCTGCCCCCATTTTTCCGGCAACCAGAGGGTCTTCGGAATAATATTCAAAGTTTCTTCCGCAAAGAGGACTTCTGTGAATATTCATGGCCGGCGTCAGCCAAATACCGATATTATTTTCCTTTACTTCCTCCGCAGCCGCAGCGCCTACCTGCTCCACCAGCTCTGTATTCCAGGTGCAGG
>CABSEJ010000242.1 GCA_902476765.1 uncultured Blautia sp. | reverse complement strand
TCAGGGATTCCGTATACCAGAACGCCGCCGGGCTGATGCAGGGCTTCGAAGATTGTTACATCATAGCCCATCTTTGCCAAATCCCCGGCACAGGTCAGTCCGGAAGGACCGGAACCGATAACCGCAATTTTATGTCCGTTCTTTTCCTTTGGAGCCTCTGGCTTAATGCCGTTTTCCTTGGCCCAATCTGCGACAAAACGCTCCAGCTTACCGATTGATACAGGCTCGCCCTTGACGCCACGGATACATACGCCTTCACACTGAGTTTCCTGGGGGCATACACGTCCGCAGACTGCAGGCAGGGAGCTGGACTGTCCGATAATCTTATAAGCTTCCTCAAAATTGCCTTCTTTTACCTCATGGATAAAGTCCGGGATATTGATGGAAACAGGACATCCCTTGATACATTTGGCATTTTTACAGCGCAGGCAGCGAGCCGCCTCCTCCATTGCCTCTTCCTTATTATATCCAAGACATACTTCTTCAAAATTTGTAGCTCTTACCTGAGGCTCCTGCTCTCTAACCGGAACCTTCTCTAATACGTTACCCATTATTCGTCACCTCCGCAGTTTCCGCATCCGCCGTGATGAGTGTCACCCTCACGCTCTTTCAGCAATGCTCTTCCTTCTTCTGTCTTATACATCTGCTGTCTCTCCATAGCCAGGTTCCAGTCAATCAGATGACCGTCAAACTCCGGGCCGTCTACGCAGGCAAACTTCACTTCGTCACCCACAATCACACGACATGCGCCGCACATACCAGTTCCGTCCACCATAATGGGGTTCATGGATACGATGGTAGGAATGTTATATTTTTTCGTTGTCAGGCAGCAGAATTTCATCATAATCATAGGTCCGATGGCAACGCATTTTGTATAAGTCTTGCCTTCTGCCATTAAATCATCGATTACTTTAGTAACCATACCGCTGCGGCCGTAGGAACCGTCATCTGTGGTTACATACAGGTTTCCTGCCACAGCCTCCATCTCTTTTTCCAGAATAATCAGGTCCTTTGTCTTGGCTCCCACAATAACATCTGCGTCAATCCCATGCTCATGCAGCCATTTTACCTGAGGATATACGGGGGCAGTACCTACACCGCCTGCCACAAAAAGAATTTTTTCTTTTTTTAATTCTTCTAAATCCTCATATACAAGCTCAGATGGACATCCCAAAGGACCAACAAAATCTTCGAAAGCATCTCCTGCCTGCAGCTTTGCAAATCTTTCTGTAGAAGCTCCCACTGGCTGGAATACAATGGTAACAGTCCCTGCCTCTCTGTCATAATCGCAGATGGTCAGTGGAATTCTTTCCCCCCTGTCATCCAGTTTTACAATGATGAACTGCCCTGGCTGGCAATGCTTGGCAACCATTGGCGCTTCTACGTCCATGAGATATACAATCTCATTCAGCTTTTCTGCTTTTAGAATCTTATACATAATGTCCTCCTCATATTTCATTCAAAATACCGGCTTCGTGACTTTGCATATCCTCTCAAGTGCATCTTTTGTCGATATATTGTTATGATTACTATCCTTCAGTATAAGACAATCGGACTGAAAATTCAATCCGATTTCTTAATACCATGCCGAATTTGTGCAGATTGCCGTATTCTTTGTGTATTTTTAAGATATTATCCATAAAATACATAGATAGCGCTGCTAATCTGACTTACCTTGCCCCTGGAATCTACGGCAATCGCCGAAAAAGTATGCTCTCCTTCCGGCATGGTTATAGGACCTATATATTTTTCACTCTCTATGGTAGGCTCTGCATCAAAGGCATAATAAATATCACAGTCGTCCTCTGCTGTCACAATAATTTCCGCTGCATATTCATATTTGTCTGAGGGCGGTGCAATCTGAGGCTTCTGGGGTGCCTGAAAGGTCAACTGATAAGCCTCTTCCCCGATTTCACTCGGAATCCCCTTTTCATTGCAGGCAAAATACTTCAGCTTATAGGTTCCCTCTTCGTCTAAAAGAATGGCATCTTCATATTCCTGGCTGGTGCTGTCAGGAGTGCTACCGTCCAGTGTATAGTACACCCTTGTTCCCAGAGGTATGTCAAAGCGCAGTTCCAGCTCTTCACTATAGCTGCCGCCTGCCTTTGAAACGGAAGGAAGCTCGCAGACATAGGTTTGATATTTCGCCTTCATACTGTCTGAAGCACCGTTCATCAATTCTCTGATTTTTTCATACTCTTCGTTTTTTTCATACAGGCGGAGCAATTCTCCGTAAGCATTAGTACTGTCCGGGTGGCTCTCTGTAACGGAGAGAAGAATAGAAAGCGCTGCCTCCTCATTTCCCTCCTTCAGATAAATTTTTGCCTCCAGAATATTTGCCTCAGCGCTTTCCGGATTTAAAGCCAGGGCTCTCTCCACATATTTCAGTGCTTCACTGTAGACTTTATTGCTGAACTTTGTTTCTGCCTGCGCCATCTGAAAATCAAAGGAGTGAAGCTGAGTCTGATACACAAAAAACAGCCCGGCTCCTACTGCGATCACGGCTGTCGCCGTAGTCCCTGCCAGAATCATTCTCTTTTTTTTCTTTTTTTTACGTTCCTGTTCTGCTTTCTTCTGAAGACGCTCCCGCTCTTTTTGCGCTTCCATTTCCTTTTTCTTCTTTTCCTGCTCCTGCAGCTCCTTCTGGCGTATCAGGGTTTCCAGTGTATTGTATTCCGGAACCCATTGAATTTCCTTTCCGCATTTCGGACAAAACAGATTTCCTTCTTCATACTCTGCTCCACAGTTTCTACACTTCATGTATTCCTATCCTCATTTTCTATAAATATTCCTCAATAAACCGGTCAAATTCTTCCATGGACATCAGAACCTTTCTTGGCTTTGTTCCTTCCTCTTCGCCTACAACCCCAGCCTCACACAACTGATCCATAATTCTGGCTGCACGATTAAAGCCAATTTTAAACATTCTTTGCAACATACCAATGGACGCCTTTTCCTTCTCAATAATAAATTTTCCAGCGTCCTTAAAATATGCGTCCCGTTCATTAGCGCTGTCGCTTCCTGCTGCAGATGCAGTCGCTTCCTTCACTGCCTCGATTTTCTCTTGAATTTCCTGACTATAGGCGGCACATGGATTCTTGCTGGCAAGAAATTCAACCACTGCACCAACTTCCTGGTCGCTGACAAAAGCCCCCTGTACTCTGGCAGGCTTTTGATACCCTTGGGGATAAAAAAGCATATCTCCCTTTCCCAGAAGCTTCTCTGCTCCGTTCATATCCAGAATCGTTCTGGAATCTACACCAGAGGACACGGAAAAGGCAATTCTGGATGGCATATTTGCTTTAATAAGCCCTGTAATAACATTGACCGAAGGCCTCTGAG
>CABSEJ010000241.1 GCA_902476765.1 uncultured Blautia sp. | reverse complement strand
ATTAAAGCCCACATACCTATCTCTGCCCCAGAGGTTGTGTCCCATATTTTGCTGAAAATAAGAGACAAAAGTGTTGCTAAAACCAATGCGCCTCCTTCCAGTATCAGGCCAAGACAGTATTTTTCTATGGCATAGTCTTTACGGCTCACCGGCAAAGAAAAGAGAAAAGCATTTCCGTTATCGAATTCATCATAGCTGATGGTACTCAATGTAAATATGGATAAGACAAAGGCCAAAAATCCCAGCATAGGCGCTACATCATTGGTAAATAATGCCATCCCAATGGTTACGGCAATAATTAGCAGAAAAAAATTCTTTTGCACCTTCAACAGTCTAAAATCTTTTACTAATAATCCTTTCATTATTCTGTCCCCCTTACCATCATAGTAATCAATTCATCAATACTTCCTTTTTCTACTACTATTTTCGGATAGTTTTCCATATAATACTGCTTCTGATTTGTCAAACAGCTGTAGCCGTAAGTTTCCCTTTTAGAGCGAAGGATAAACTGTTTATCCAGCATGCTATACTGCTGGTCATCCACCTTTAGTAAAGCATAATCGCTTAATAATACATCGGTATCCTCGTGCAGAATAATTCTTCCCTGGTGTATCATATACAGGTCATCGCACAAAGATTCTAAATCGCTGGATATATGGGAGCTGATTAAAATAGAAAGGCTTTCATCCTTCTCCATAAACTCTCTTAGCATTTCCAACAGCTCGTCTCTGGCGATTACATCTAACCCTGCTGTAGGCTCATCCATAATCAGCAGTTTTGCACGGTGAGAGACAGCCACCAATACCTTTAACTTAGCTTTCATTCCAGTAGAAAACTCTTTGATTTGCTTATCCAGAGGCAGCTGGAATCTTCTTACCTGCTCTGTGAAAAATTTTTCATCAAACTTCCGGTACAAATTCTTTAAAATCGGTATAATATCATGGATTGTCAAATATCCGCTAAAGCCAGAATCCGATAAAACAACGCCTAATTGTTCCTTATCTTCCGGGGTAAAGTTCTGCAAATCCTTTCCCAAAATCCTAATCTTACCACTGTCTGTGGAAATCAGTCCTAATATAGCTTTAAAGGTGGTACTTTTTCCTGCTCCGTTTTGGCCAATCAGTCCTGTCACACAGCCTTCCTTAACTTCTAAAGAGCAATCCAGGGAAAAATTGCCATAGTTCTTTTTCAAATGCTCAATTTTCAGCATATTACCTAACCCTCCATTATCAGTTCAAACAAACTTTTTATATCTTCGTCACTAATTCCGCAACGCCTGCCTTTTTGAATTGCCTGTTCTAAATCTGCTTCTAATTCCTTTTTTTGCTCCTCCAGCAGCAACTGAGGATTTGCGGCCGCTACATAGGTTCCCTTTCCATGTACGGTAACGGTAAAACCTTCACTTTCTAAAGTATCGTACGCTTTTTTGACTGTTAAAGCACTTATCTTTAATTCTTTTGACAATGTGCGGACAGACGGCAAATTATCATTTTCCTTTAGCTCCCCACTGCGTATGAGCGTCTTTATCTGGTCTACAAGCTGCTCATAAATGGGAACCATCAAGGACGTATTTATAATGATTTTCATCTCTGTCCTTCCTCCTTTCTTCACAAACAGTATATAACAGCAATAAACAGTTGTCAAGTGTTATATACTGTTTATTTTGCAAAACTTATGATAGCAGCTATATAGGAGAAAGCCCCTACGGCCATCGGTTGCGGGACGATGGCCGGAAGGGGCTTTCTTCCATAAATAATTATGAAGTTTTTCCACGGACTTCCCTCTGCTCAAGGTCACCAACCTGCTGCCCTGCGGAGGATGCGTATTGCTGTTTGTTGCGGGAAAACAGCATATATCAGGGAACAGCATACATACAGAAGAAACCCGTGTGCCATTTAATCATGCATAATTCTATAAATTCAGGCGTCCATCTTTCGGCATTCCATAAAAAAATCCACCTTCTTCTCGTGAAAGCGGACATCATAAGACTGTTCTCACAGCCTTCAAGATTTAAACTTATACACGGAAGTTTTCACCTTACTACTATTAAGCAGGTTTCCTGACTCATGGTTCAACGCTTTGCCTCTCCTTCTCATACTTTCGTACAATGGATTTCTCTGGCATTGCTCCCCAAATACAGTGACCGGTTCGCTCAGGATTCACACCTGATTCCCTTTTCACTCATGTTCTGTAGTCAACACGAATGCACTTAATAGGCTTATGGAATTATACACTGGTATAGTACCATTCTTATAGAGAAAAGTCAAGAATTTTTATGTCTTGTCTCATGTCCGTTACTGTCAAGTGATTGTTGGCACTTTTTCGATTTATCTTTTTTTAAGTCATTTCCCTTGTGCTATCTTATTAGTCTTTCTTGGACAAGGGTGTCCTGTTTAGCAAGGAAACCATAGAGTTCCAATATTCCCATGAGCTTATTACATCCTCTTTTTTCCCACATTCAATGGTATAAGTGAAATTTCTCTTCTTTTGGGTTAAGAGATGAAAAATCTCCTTTAGAGGGATATTTCCCTGTCCCAGTCCCAAATGGGCATCCCTGTCGCCGCAATTGTCGTGGATATGGATATGGGAAATGCTTTCCCCAAAAGAATCTGCCCATTCTGCCACCGGACAGGAAGAATAACAGTGGGCATGTCCTATATCCAGGCACAAGCTGAAATTAGATGCCTTTACTCTTTCCTTTACTTCCAAAAGAGGTTCCCATTTCCTGTCAAAGACATTTTCCATCACCACTTCCACCTCTCTTCTTTCCTCTAAAAACTCCTGGAAAAAATCTGCCATTCTCTGGGCCCACCCAATGAGAAGATAAGCGTCAGGATAAAAGCAGGTATGAAACACTATCTTTTTTGCCCCCAGCTCCCGGGCAGCAGTATAGGCCTGGCTGTAGCGCAGCTTCGTAACTTTTTGGATTTGCGAGTCGAAAGTCATAGGATTCAAATCCAGAAAAGGTCCGTGAATGATTAACTCCGATGCTCCCATCTGTCTCATCCGCTCCCTGTAATTTTTAATGCTCTGGGAAAGGTTGTCCAGGTTTTCTGCGACTCCAAATTCAATGCTCTCCACGCCTGCCCCAGTGCGCTCTATAACCTCTCTCATTTCTCTATCCGGCAAAAGATGACTGACATAAACCATAGCCATTGTATCCTTTCTTTGTAGTATTATAGTTATTATCGTTTTTTATCATCATTCTTACCCTATCTGGATAAGGACACATTCATTAGTCATTTATTGAAATGTGAACGTGTCAGTACACTAGTGTACTGGCACGTTCATTTTCAGCATAATGACGTAGAATGAATTTTCATTCTGCAAGGCGGAGGAATGAGGCGTAGCGGTGGCTACGTC
>CABSEJ010000240.1 GCA_902476765.1 uncultured Blautia sp. | reverse complement strand
TTCATTACAGGCCCGTCCCCCTGCAGCCCCTCCACAAACCGTACTCCCAGGCGTGAAGTCAGATACGGGTCCTCTCCATAGGTTTCATGGCCTCTGCCCCACCTTGGGTCACGGAAAATATTGATATTCGGTGACCAAAAGGTCAGTCCTTTATAGATATCTCTGTCATTGTGTCTGGAATACTCATTGTATTTTGCCCTTCCTTCTGTGGCAATGATATCCCCCACTCTTTCCATAGCGTCCTCATCAAAAGCTGCCGCCATACCGATTGCCTGTGGAAACATTGTTGCTGTACCTGCTCTTGCCACACCGTGCAATGCCTCATTCCAATAATTATAGGCAGGAACTCCCAGACGTTCCACCGGAGCCGCATCGTAGCGAAGCTGCGCTGCCTTTTCCATAAGCGTCATCTGCGATACCAGTTTTTTTGCCTTTTCTCTTGCCGCTGCTCTCTCTTTTCTGTAACTTTTCATAGAATTTGTCCTCCGCTTTGATTTTCTTACTCCCTATTCTACTATTTTTTCTGAATTATTCATTACCATAAGTGCGGATTATTGCCCAAATATTGCTTTTTTTCTCTCTATGTTTTATAATTCTGTTAAGTACAAAAAATCATTTACGGGGGAATGTTGAATTATGAAAGATATTTTTCTGAACGGTAAGGCACCTGTCACTTATCCAACTGCAGAAAACTTCAGATTTATTATTCAGAAAGGAGCCTATACCATTGAAGACCACTGGCATACCTGCATGGAAATTCTTCTGCCCTTTTCCGGTTCTTATGATGTATCTGTTCAGCAACAGCACTTTCATCTTGAAAAAGGAGATATTTTATTCCTGCACTCCGGGACTGTACACAGCCTTTCAGCCAAAAACCGTGGAACCCGGTTAATCTTACAGTTTGATATCGAACTTCTGTATGCACACAGGGAATTTCAAACTCTGCTCTTTTCCATGCCTCCCTGTATTCATCTGAAACGGAAGACATCAGCTTCCACATACCGAAAAAGTCTGTCCCTTCTGCTTTTTATGCTGCAGGAATATCGTCATCAGCACATTTTATGGGCATCTTCCCTTTACGCCTCAGCCCTGGAACTATACGTTATGCTTCTGCGCGCTCCGGAAATACAGATGCAGACCTTTTCTGCTCAAAAGAACGGATACCAAATTCGAAATGTCCGCCTCCAGGAAAAATTTCTTGCTGTATGCAGATATTTGAATCAAAATCTGACCTCCTCTATTACCCTAGAGAACGCAGCCGCTTATGCCGGTTTTTCCAAATTTCACTTTTCCAGGCTTTTTCAGCAGTATATGGGAACCTCTTTTTCCGAATATCGCTCCCGGCAGCGCATTCAAAAAGCAAAGGTGCTGTTGCTTACAACCGATGCCTCCATTACAGATATTGCAATGGAATCCGGTTTTAACAGCAGCAGCACCTTTAACCGTACTTTTTATAACAGTGAAAACATGTCACCCTCTGATTTCAGAAAATTTTACGCCAAACTGCAAAATTAAACTTATTTTGCCCTGTAGTAATTAATCAGACACCCTTTCAGGATAATCTCTCTCTCGTCCTCTGTCATTTCCCCAAGTCCAAGAGTAAAGGCTTTCACCTGATCGCTAATGGCAAAGGCAGGAATTTCTCCTCTTCCTTCCTCCACAGCTTTTCTGATGTCCGGTACAAAGATAAAATCTCCCTTTTTAAAGGGAAGTTCTCCCTCCGGTATTAAAAATGGAAGCATACCCCAGTTCATCAGATTAGAACGGTATCTCTTTGTAGCATATTCATTGGCAATATTGGCCCAGCCTCCCAGCACCTTCTGACAGGAAGCAGCCTGCTCTCTGGCAGATCCGTCCCCTGGCTTTACTGCAAAAATAGTGCTTCCGATTCCTGTATTGACCTCTGTGGCCTCCGGGTATACGGCTTTTACCCTTTCCCAGATACCTTCCAGCTCAGGCACTGCTTTTACAGGACTTTCTCCTGCCTCTCTGGCAAGTTCTGCCTTCTGAATCTCCTTTGCCAGTCCCACATAATCCGGCGCTTTTCTGGACAGGGCAAACTCTGCCAGCTTCAGCGGGTTGGAACGATAAGAAGAAGTTTCTCCGGAAGGAATCAGCTCGTCTGTGGTAGTAACCGGATCATGGATTTCTGCCACGGTCTTTAACAGCAGATTCTCTGTCAAAACCGGCATCTCAGGCCAATCCTTAATGTTAGGACCAAACTGAATTTCTACGCTCGGATCTGCCACACCCTTACTGTCAAACACACGGTTTGCATAAATCTGTCCATCAAAGTGATAAACCGGTCTTCTGTATTCTCCTGCATACTCTGTAGCAGGGGTAAGCTGTCCCTTATTTGCCGCTGTAGCTGCAATGGAACGGGCATCCATAAGGGCCACAGAAGAAATCTGTCCGTTCTGAATCTTAGAGCCTTCTCTGTTGGGAAAGTTTCTGGTAGAATGACGGATACTAAGGGCATTGTTTGCCGGAGTATCTCCTGCACCAAAGCAGGGGCCGCAAAAGGCAGTTTTTACCACAGCACCTGTCTGCAAAAGGTCAGCCAACACGCCGTTTTTGGCAAGTTCCATATAAATCGGTGTACTTGCAGGATATACACTCAGAGTAAATGCATCAGCCCCAATGCTGGCGCCTCTTAAAATATCCGCTGCATCGCAGATATTTTCAAAGCCGCCGCCTGCACAGCCTGCAATGATTCCCTGTTCTACGCACAGCCTTCCGTTTTTCACCTTATCCTTCAAAGTATATGGAATCTTTCCATCCAGGCTGATTTGCGCCTTTTTCTCCACATCATCTAAAATATCCATGAGATTACTGTTTAATTCTTCAATGGTGTAGGTATTGCTTGGGTGGAACGGCATGGCAATCATTGGTCTTATCTGGCCCAAATCCACATATACCACTCCATCATAATAAGTAACTTCTCCCGGATTCAGTTCCTGATAGTCAGCTCCTCTTCCATGGATTTCATAAAATTCCTGTATTTTGGCATCTGTTTTCCAGATAGATGAAAGACAGGTAGTTTCTGTTGTCATAACATCAATGCCAATGCGGTAATCTGCGCTCAAATTTTCCACACCGGGACCTACAAATTCCATGACCTTATTTTTTACATATCCACTCTCAAAGACTGCCCCGATAATTGCCAGAGCAACGTCCTGAGGTCCCACTCCTGGCACCGGTTTTCCGGTGAGGTAAACCCCTACTACCTCGGGACGCTTAATATCATAGGTTCTGCCCAAAAGCTGCTTTACCAACTCAGGACCACCTTCACCCATGGCCATGGTTCCCAGCGCACCGTAGCGGGTATGACTGTCAGAGCCCAGTATCATTTTTCCGCCCTCTGCCAGCATTTCTCTTGCAAACTGGTGAATGACTGCCTGATGAGGC
>CABSEJ010000239.1 GCA_902476765.1 uncultured Blautia sp. | reverse complement strand
ACTTTTCAGAGGCTTAGAACATTTAAAGCATCTGGGTCCTGTCACAGGCTTTAATTTTCCCCTGCAGCCTTTGCAAATTCTGCTCCCCCTTGGCATTGCAATATCATGACAGACAGGGCAGCGCCTGGGGTACAGAATATCTAAAAATAATTTTCCTGCTTTGCTTATCAATAGCTCTCCTTTATACGCAAATCCAGGGTCGTATACCTGTTTTGCTCCATGCGGTTTTCCATTTCATAAAAAGTGTTCTCATCTCCCACCAGAGTTACACATTTTCTGGCACGGGTCACTGCCGTATAAAGCAAATTCCGGTTCATTAACATTTTAGGTCCTCCCAGAAGGGGAATCACCACTGCCGGATATTCGCTTCCCTGCGCTTTATGTATAGTAATTGCATATGCCAGTTCCAGCTCGTCCAGTTGTTTGAAAGAATATTCCACAAATTTCCGCTCCTCAAACTCTACGGTAACAGTTTCTGCAAAAGCATTGATTTCTCTCAGAATACCGGTATCTCCATTAAAGACGCCCACGCCCTTTTCTACCGGAATCCCATACAGTCCCCTGACTTCCCACTCAATCTGATAATTATTTTTAATCTGCATTACCTTATCGCCTTCACGGAAAAGGCCGTTTCTGTATTCCTTTTCTTTCTTTTCCTTTTCCGGCGGATTCAGATACTGCTGTAAAATCACATTCAGCCGCTCTACTCCCAAAAGTCCTTTCCGCATAGGAGTCAGCACCTGAATATCATAGGGCTCTGCATCAACAAATTTCGGAAGTTTTTTCTGTATCAGCGTAATCAGCACGCTGATGATAACATTGGCGTCGTATCTCTTTAAAAAGAAGAAATCCATGCTCTTATTATCCAGGGAAACGGGAATGCCCTGATTAATTTTATGTGCATTCACCACAATATCGCTTTGGGACGCCTGACGGAAGATTTTTACCAGTTCCACTACTGAAAATTTTCCGGAAGAAATAATATCCTTCAGAACACTTCCCGGTCCCACGCTGGGAAGCTGATTCACATCGCCTACCAAAATCAGCCTGGTACCTGATACAATGGCTGACAAAAGGGCATGCATGAGGAAAATATCCACCATAGACATTTCGTCTATGATAATCACATCTGCTTCCAGAGGATTCTGGGCATTTCTCTCAAAGTAAATCCCTCCTGAAGATTCCTCCGGCATTCCCGATAATTCCAAAAGGCGGTGTATGGTCTTTGCATCATATCCGGTTGCCTCTGTCATACGCTTTGCCGCTCTTCCTGTAGGCGCTGCCAGGGCAATGTCCAAGCCCTCCATCTCGAAATAACGGATAATCGCGTTAATGGTTGTAGTCTTTCCTGTTCCGGGGCCTCCGGTAACAATCAGTAATCCATTTTTTACAGCTTCTGCCACTGCCTTTTGCTGCATTTCATCAAGCTCGATATTTTCGCTTTTCTGGATTCTCCTGATTTTATCCTGAATCACACGGTCATCTGCCGTATCCTTTAAATTCAGCTCATGAAGCATCTGGGCTGTATGAAGTTCTGTCTGATAATACTGGCTGGCGTATACAATACGCTCTTTGCCTGCCTGTGTTTCTATTTCTTTTAAAACAATTTTTCGGTCAATGGAAAGGTCTGCAATGTGTTTTTCCATATACTGTGCCTTTACTCCCAGCAGCCCCTCTGCCCTCTGCAGCAAAATCTTCTGCGGAAGATACACATGCCCCTCCACCGTGGACTGCAATAATATGTACAAAAGGCCGCTTCTGATACGATAATCAGAATCTGTATGAATCCCGATTCTGGCTGCAATTTCATCTGCAATCTTAAATCCCACCCCGCTGATATCTTCAGCCATTTTGTAAGGATTTTCTTTGAGGATTCGATACATATCCTGCTTGTACTGCTGATAGATTTTTGCCCCCAGGTTCTGAGAAATGCCATATTGCTGCAAAAACATCATGGCTTTCCTCATATCTGACTTTTCCTCCACCTGTTCGGCAATTTCTCTGGCCTTTCTTTCACTGATACCCTTTATCTCAGCAAGCCGCTCCGGCTCTTCATCAATAATTCTCAGTGTGTCCTCTCCGAATTTTTTCACGATTCTGGCAGCCAGAGCTGCGCCTACTCCCTTTATAGCTCCTGACCCCAGATAGCGCTCCATAGCCAGAGAATCCTGGGGAATCACTGCTTCATAAGAATATACGGAAAACTGCTGTCCATAGGACGGATGTTCTGTATAATGCCCTTTTGCCCTAATATTTTCTCCTTCATTTAAAAACTGAAAGGTTCCTACACAGGTCAGCTCCTCTCCATCTACAACCAAACAGGCAACTGTATATCCATTGTCCTGATTACGGTATATAATATGGTCTACATATCCCTCTATGATTTCTTCCACGTCTTTTCCCTCTGTTTCTCTGACTTTGTATTTTACAGCCTGCCGTTCATTTTGCTCATCAGCTCCATATACTGTCCGGTACCGATTGCCACGGCAAGAGCCGGCTCCTCTGCCACAATAGTATTAATGCCTGTTTCCTCTTCTATAAGCTCCTCCAGTCCTCCCAGAAGCGCTCCTCCTCCGGTAAGCACAATGCCTCTTTCCGCCACATCTGCTGCCAGTTCAGGCGGTGTTTTTTCCAGAATGCTGTGTATAGTTTCCATAATCTGTGCAGACGCATCCTTTAAAGCTTCCCGGATTTCTTCGGAATTCAGCGTTACGCTTTTGGGAAGTCCGGTAATGGTATCCCTCCCCTTCACCTCCATGCTCTTTGCCTGAGGTGTTGCATATACAGTTCCAATCTGAATCTTAATATCCTCTGCAGTGCGCTCTCCAATCATCAGATTGTGTTTTTTCCTCACATATCTGGTAATTGCCTCGTCGAAATCATCTCCGGCCACCTTAATCGATGTGGAAACAACTGTGCCTCCCAGAGAAATCACCGCTACATCTGTCGTTCCGCCTCCGATATCCACAATCATATTTCCAAACGGTCTGGTAATGTCAATTCCTGCTCCAATGGCAGCGGCAATGGGTTCCTCTATAATCGACACTTCTCTGGCTCCTGCCTGATAGGTTGCCTCTTCCACAGCCTTTTTCTCTACCTCCGTAATTCCACTGGGCGCACAGATGCTGATACGGGGTTTCCGAAACGCTCTTTTTCCAATGGCCTTGGAAATAAAATATTTCAGCATTTTTTCCGTAACCTCATAATCCGATATGACACCCTGACGCAGAGGCCTGACTGCTACAATATTTCCCGGTGTTCTTCCAATCATCTGCCGGGCTTCCTCTCCCACTGCCTTTATCTTATTACTTTCTTTATCATATGCAACCACGGAAGGTTCCTTCAAAACAATTCCTTTACCCTTGGCATAGACAAGGATACTGGCTGTTCCAAGATCAATTCCAATATCTGA
>CABSEJ010000238.1 GCA_902476765.1 uncultured Blautia sp. | reverse complement strand
TCCGTGAGGAGGATATTTACCCATTGTATCTCCCACAATACGGGCACACTTTCTGTAAGGCCTGTCATAACGGATACCCAGCTCATACATATCATACAGGGTTCTTCTCTGCACCGGCTTCAAGCCGTCCCTCACATCCGGAAGAGCCCTGGAAATAATAACGCTCATTGCATAGTCGATATAGGACTTCTGCATAATCTCCGAATATTCTGTCCGAATGATATTTTCATAAATTCCTGCCGCCATGTGGCACCTCCTAAATGTCTAATTCCGCATCCTGGGCATGCTGGTAAATAAAAGCCTTTCTGGGTGGCACCTCCGTGCCCATCAGCACCTCCGTCACCTCGGAAGCCATACGGGCATCCTCAATCTCCACCAACCGCAGCACCCTTGTCATAGGGTTTAAGGTTGTCTCCCAGAGCTGGTCTGCATCCATCTCTCCCAGTCCCTTATATCTCTGAAGGGTAAAGGAGCCTTTATGGGTTTTCCGGTACTTCTCTAACGCCTTGTCATCATAGAGATACTCCTCCTTCCCCTTAGCAGGTATAGCCTTGTAAAGAGGAGGCATTGCAATATACACATGGCCCTCATAAATCAGCTCCGGCATAAAGCGATAAAACAAAGTGAGGAGCAGGGTAGAAATATGTGCCCCGTCCACATCCGCATCCGCCATAATAATAATCTTATCATACCGCAGCTTGGTTATATCAAAATCATTTCCATAGCCCTCAGAAAACCCGCAGCCAAAGGCATTTATCATGGTCTTAATCTCTGCATTGGCCAGTACCTTATCAATAGTGGCCTTTTCCACGTTAAGAATCTTTCCCCGGATAGGCAGAATAGCCTGGAAACTTCTGTCCCTGGCCGTCTTGGCGCTGCCTCCGGCGGAATCTCCCTCCACAATAAAGATTTCACACAGTGAAGGGTCCTTTTTCTCACAGTTAGCCAACTTTCCATTAGAGTCAAAAGAATACTTTTGCTTTGTCAGCAGATTCGTCTTGGCCTTTTCCTCTGTCCTGCGGATTTTCGCTGATTTTTCCGCACAGGCCAGAATATTTTTTAAAACTTCCAGATTCCGGTCAAAATAAAGGACAATCTCCTCACCAGTAACCTTACTGGTGGCCTTTGAGGCGTCCTGATTATCCAGCTTTGTCTTAGTCTGTCCTTCAAATCTGGGGGCGGGATGCTTGATAGATACCACGGCAGTCATTCCGTTTCTTATATCCGGGCCGGTAAAATTATCGTCCTTTTCCTTTAGGATACCCAGCTCTCTGGCATAATTGTTCATCGTAGAGGTAAACATGGTCTTAAAGCCGGTGAGATGAGTGCCCCCTTCTGCATTATAAATATTATTACAGAATCCCAGCACATTCTCCCGGAATTCATTTACATACTGAAAAGCCGCCTCCACAGTAATGCCGTCACACTCTCCTTTAAAATAAACCGGCTCATGGATAACGTCACTGTTTTTATTTAAGTCCCGGATAAAGCCTACGATTCCCTCCGGTTCATGAAAAAGAATCTCCTCCGGCTGACTTCCCCTCATATCCTGAAATACAATGCTCAATTCCGGATTCAGATAAGCTGTCTCATGGAGCCTGCTCTTCACCTCTGTAGCGGAAAATCTGGTCTTCTCAAAAATTTCTCCGTCCGGCAGAAAATTTACCAGAGTTCCCGTTGTCTTGGTCTTCCCCAGCTTAGGCAGCAGCCCCTCCTCCAGCTCAATAACAGGGATTCCCCTCTCATAGCGGTCATGATGAACATATCCGTCCCTGCTGATTTTTACATCCAGGTAAGTGGACAGAGCATTTACCACCGAGGAACCCACCCCGTGAAGTCCTCCGCTGGTTTTGTATACTGTATCGTCGAACTTTCCTCCGGCATGAAGGGTAGTGAACACCAGACGCTCTGCTGACATTCCCTTCTCATGCATGCCTACAGGAATCCCCCGGCCGTTGTCCTCTACCGTAGCAGAGCCGTCCGCCTCCAGAGTCACCCGGATGTGGCTGCAAAAACCTGCCAGATGTTCATCCACTGCATTATCTACAATTTCATATATTAAATGATTCAGGCCCTTACGGGATACGCTTCCGATATACATACCCGGACGCTTCCGCACGGCCTCCAGTCCCTCCAGCACTGTAATGCTGCTGGCATCATAGGTATTTTTCTTTGCCATGTCTGTATCTTTTCCTCCATATCAATGCTATATCATCAAAATTTTCCCGCTTTTGTGCCTCTCAGCTTTTTCATACATACTGTTCCCAGGATTCCGCAAAGAATACCAAGAACAGCCCCGGCCAGCACATCCGTGGGAAAATGAACATAAAAATAAAGTCGGGAAAATCCTATGACAGCCGCCAGAACCAGCGCACAAATCCCCGGTCTCCTCCATGTGAGAAACAGAGCCGTTCCTGCTGAAAAGGACGCCATGGTGTGTCCGGAGGGAAAGGAATAGTCTCCCGGAACCCGAATCAATACCTCCACCGTGTCCCGAATCCAGCAGGGCCTGGGCCTTGCCACTAAAGGCTTCAAAATAATATTTCCCAAAACCAGATTTATAAGCAGGGCGATACACAGAGCGATTCCGCAAAATCTGTATTTTCTGGAACAGAGCAAAACCAGGCACAGCAAAATCCAAAACCAGCCCGCCTCACCCAGAAAAGTAAAAAAAGCCATAAGCTTATCCAGCACAGGTCCATGAAAGCTCTGGATAAAATCTAAAACAGAAAACTCCCAATTCACGCAATCCTCGCTCCCTTCTGCTAAATTTTTTATTTCTGCTGACAGTGGGCTGAAGGGATGTAGTTATACGCCCCTTTGGCCAGCGCCATAAGGGCAAATACCCCAATACCTGCATCACTGCCAGCTTGACACCCCATACGTTTACACTGGGGTATTTAACTTGTATACTTTTTGCAAGTCCTATGTATCATATCTCATTTCCCGTGGATTTTCAAATCCTTTTTCTGTTCTGTTATTATTATCGAACATATGTTTAATTTTGTCAACTAGTGCCATCCACTTTAAATGCCTTACCGTTTCACTGAGAATGCTTTTTTGAGAGTGCAGTTGTAAAAACGCAGGCGTAGCGGGCTACGCTGAGGCTTTTACAACTGTGCTATCGGAAAAGCAGGCCAGTGAAACGTGAGGATATTTAAAGTGGATGACACTAATATTTATACTCTCTCTGAACAAGAATGTAAACCGTCGACACTATAACAAAGAATCTCCCTTTTTTCTCTTTTTGAATTGTATATTTTACACAAACAATAAGAAAATTTAATTTTTTTCAAAAAAACACTTGCATTTTTATTATTCATCGTGTATTATAAGCAAGTAAGGTTCGTTGGTCAAGCGGTTAAGACGCCGCCCTCTCACGGCGGAAACACGGGTTCGATTCCCGTACGGACTG
>CABSEJ010000237.1 GCA_902476765.1 uncultured Blautia sp. | reverse complement strand
GGCGGATTAGGGACTTTCACCCATTAGCGACGTGCGCCGCAAGGCGCACTAAAAATCGGGTGTGAATTCCTTCACACCCGATAATGTTAAAACTTATTCTAAAATTACTCTTCTACCTGAGGTCCAGCAGAAACTAATGCCTTACCAGCTTCGTTGCCTTCGTATTTCTTGAAGTTCTTAACGAATCTCTGAGCTAAGTCTTTTGCTTTCTTTTCCCATTCAGCAACATCAGCGTAGGTGTCACGTGGGTCAAGAATGTTTGTGTCAACTCCTGGCAGCTCTGTAGGAACTTCGATGTTGAAGTATGGAATCTTCTTTGTGGAAGCCTTCAGAATATCTCCGTTTAAGATAGCATCGATGATACCACGGGTATCTTTGATAGAGATACGTTTTCCGGTTCCGTTCCAGCCTGTGTTTACTAAGTATGCCTTAGCACCGCTCATTTCCATTCTCTTAACCAGCTCTTCTGCATATTTTGTAGGATGCAGCTCCAGGAAGGCCTGGCCGAAGCAAGCGGAGAAGGTTGGTGTAGGCTCTGTGAAACCAGACAGGAAGTAGTACTGTGTCTGCTCTGGTGTCAGGATAGATACTGGAGGCAGTACGCCGAAAGCATCGGCAGACAGGAAGATAACTTCTTTAGCAGCCGGAGCAGCGGAAACAGGACGAACAATTTTCTCAATGTGGTCGATTGGATAGGACACACGAGTGTTCTCTGTTACGCTCTTATCTGTAAAGTCAATTTTTCCGTCAGCATCCAGAGTTACGTTCTCCAGAAGAGCGTTGCGTTTGATTGCATTGTAAATATCTGGCTCAGACTCTTTGTCCAGGTTGATAACCTTTGCATAGCAGCCGCCTTCAAAGTTGAATACACCGTTGTCATCCCAGCCGTGTTCGTCATCACCAATCAGAACAGGGTGGTCTTACCGGTACCGGACAGACCGAAGAAGATAGCGGTGTTCTCGCCGTTCTTATCTGTGTTAGCGGAGCAGTGCATGGAAGCAATGCCCTTTAACGGCAGATAGTAGTTCATCATGGAGAACATACCTTTCTTCATTTCTCCGCCGTACCATGTATTTACGATAACCTGCTCACGGCTTGTGATGTTGAACATAACGGCTGTCTCAGAGTTCAGGCCTAATTCTTTGTAGTTCTCTACTTTTGCTTTAGAAGCATTGTATACGATAAAGTCTGGCTCAAAAGTCTCCAGCTCTTCATCTGTAGGCTGGATAAACATATTTTTAACAAAGTGTGCCTGCCAAGCCACTTCCATGATAAAACGGATAGCCATGCGGGTATCTTTGTTTGCGCCGCAGAAAGCATCAATCACATAAAGCTTCTTATCAGAAAGCTCTTTTAAAGCAATTTCCTTTACTGTGTTCCAAGCTTCTTCTGTAGCAGGATGGTTGTCGTTTTTGTATTCCTCAGATGTCCACCAAACGGTGTCTTTTGAATTTTCATCCATAACGATGAATTTGTCTTTAGGGGAACGTCCGGTATATTCGCCGGTCATTACGTTCACTGCGCCAAGCTCACTTACCTGGCCCTTGTCGAATCCTGTTAAATCAGCCTTTGTTTCTTCTTCAAACAAAAACTCATAAGAAGGATTGTGTACAATTTCTGTGGTTCCGGTTATACCGTACTTGCTTAAATTGATTTCTGCCATCTTACATTTTACCTCTTTTCTTTAATAGTACAATGATTGAAGTCAGATTTCACCGACTTCCTCATGTCATATGCCTATAGCAAAATTAGGTTTTTCATTTTAC
Source organism: uncultured Blautia sp. (assembly GCA_902476765.1). Taxonomy (GTDB): domain Bacteria; phylum Bacillota; class Clostridia; order Lachnospirales; family Lachnospiraceae; genus Blautia. Next base: position 1,686 of record CABSEJ010000237.1, on the reverse strand, counting down.
TATATTCTGATAAGGAAGTGAAGTATCTAGACCTCCTTATTCATAATTATACATAAAAAATCAATTAAATCAACAATTATTATCTATTTTTTTAAAAAAATGATAATTATTTAACATTCCTTTCCTTCCCACTCATACCTAACTGCCAAAAAGCAACTGCACTGGCAGCCGCCACATTAAGAGAATCTACACCTCCTGTCATAGGGATTTTTGCCGTATAATCACATGCAGCAATAGTATGGGAGGCAAGACCATCTCCCTCGGTCCCAAGGAAAACAGCCAGCTTTTCCTGTTGGGCCAGTACCGGGTCTTCAATAGATAAAGAATCTTCCTTAAGAGCCATGGCCACAGTGGCAAAACCGGCTTCCCGCAAAAAGGCAACTCCTTCCCTGCAGCTCTCATCTCCTCCTTTTCCCGGAAGAAAGGTCCATGGAACCTGAAAAACAGTTCCCATGCTCACCCGTATGGCCCGGCGGTATAGAGGATTACTGCACCCAGGCGTAAGCAGCACTGCTTCCATACCCAGTGCTGCCGCACTGCGGAAAATAGCCCCTACATTAGTGGGATTTACCACATTCTCTAAAACTGCAATACGTCTGACGTTCCTGCAAATTTCCCGGGGCTTAGGAAGAGGCGGTCTATACATGGCGCAGAGCATACCTCTGGTTAAAGAAAATCCTGTCAATTGAGTCAGCACATCAAAAGGAGCAGTATAGGCAGGAATATCTCCGCAAGCCTCTAAAACCTCCATACCCGGTTTGTCCAGAGGGCGGTCCTCCATTAGAAGGGATACCGGCCTGCAGCCGGCCTCCAGGGCTCTTACAATTACCTTGGGGCTTTCAGCAATAAACATGCCTTTTTCCGGCTCATGGCGGTTGAGCAGCTGATTTTCTGTCATTCTGGCGTATACATCCAATTCCTGAGCTGAAAAATCCGTTATTTCTATTATCCTTGCCATATTCTTTCTCCTATCTGATACAGTCTGATACAGCTTTCAACTTTTACCGCAAATTCCACATATGATTCAGCGGACCGCTGCCCTTCCCCAGATTTAACCCGTCTTTCAGGGCACCTGTAATGTATTCTTTTGCCAGTCTCACACTTTCTTCCAGGCCTTTTCCCTCCGCCAGATTACAGGCAATGGCAGAGGATAAGGTACAGCCGGTACCATGGGTGTTTGGATTTTGGATTCGCTGTCCTTTCAGCCATAGACAGCCTTCTTCGCTATACAGCAAATCATCTGCGGCATCCTCTAAATGTCCGCCTTTTATCAGAACACCTCCCCCGGTAAAACTACAGATTTTTTCAGCTGCCTTTTCCATATCTTCCATACTGCGGATGTCCATTTCTGCCAAAGCCTGGGCCTCAGGAATATTGGGAGTAATGACCCGGGCCAAAGGAAACAGCTCCTCTTTCAGCACCTGGCCTGCCCCTCCTGTCATCAGGGCGCTGCCGCTGGTGGATACCATCACCGGGTCTACCACAATGTTTTCCGCTTTATATTCTCTCAGCTTTTCAGCAATAACTTTAACTATCTCTCCATTGGAAACCATACCTATCTTTACTGCATCAGGGCGTATGTCCTGAAAAATACAATCCAGCTGACTTCCCACAAACTCCGGAGAAGCTTCTTCAACCCCGTATACCCCGGTAGTATTCTGAGCGGTTAAGGCTGTAATGGCCGTC
>CABSEJ010000236.1 GCA_902476765.1 uncultured Blautia sp. | reverse complement strand
TAGCCGTAGCTATTCTCTGGAAGAGAATGTTTGCTCCGGACGGTGTTATCAACAGCCTTCTGGCGATGATTGGCATTGAGACAAATTTTGCCTGGCTCAGCGATACCAGGACAGCTATCTGGACGCTTATCATTCTGGCTGTTTGGCAGTTCGGTTCTTCCATGTTGATTTTCCTGTCTGCTTTAAAGCAGATACCCAAGGAGCTTTACGAAGCGGCAGATGTGGATGGAGCAAATAAATTCACCAAGTTTTTTAAGGTGACCCTTCCGTTATTGACACCTACCATTTTCTTTAACTTGGTTATGCAGATTATCAACGGATTCCTGGCCTTTACCCAGAGCTTGATTATTACCCAGGGCAAGCCTATGGATACTACCCTGTTCTACGCAGTGTATATGTATCAGAAGTCCTTTAATTTTAATCAGGCCGGCTACGCCTCTGCCATGGCATGGGTAATGCTTCTGCTGATTGCGGCTATAACCTTCATACTATTTAAAACCAAGAGATTTTGGGTATACGAACAGGAGTGAGAATGTGAAAGCGAAAAAAAGAACAGGTACCATTATTTATCATATTTTAGTCTGCGGCTTCGGGCTTATTATGCTGTACCCGCTGTTTTGGATGTTTATGAGTTCCTTTAAGGAGACCAACACCATCTTTACCACAGCCAGAAGCCTGATACCGGACCCCTTTACCACGGAAAACTATGGAAACGGCTGGGCCGGGTTTGCAGGGGTGTCTTTCGGCACCTTCTTTAAAAATTCTTTGTTTGTGGCAATTTTGGGCACCTTGGGCACCCTGGCTTCTTCCGCCTGCGTGGCCTTCGGCTTTGCCAGATGCCAGTTCAGAGGAAAGAAAATTTTATTCGGCGCCATGCTGGCTTCCATGATGCTGCCGGGACAGATTCTCATGGTTCCCCAGTATCTTTGGTACGAAAAGCTGGGATGGGTAGGAAGCTTTGCGCCATTGATTGTTCCCTTCTGCTTTGCCATCCAGGGCTTCTTTGTATACCTGATGATGAACTTTATCCAGGGTATTCCCAGGGAGCTGGATGAGGCGGCCAAAATTGACGGATGTTCCTATTATGGAATTTTTGCAAAGGTGATTCTTCCCCTTATGTCCCCGGCCCTGATTACAGGAGCTATTTTCTCCTTTATGTGGAGATGGGATGATTTTATGTCTGCTCTGCTGTACATAGACGACCCTTCCAGATATCCGGTGTCCCTGGCCTTAAAGCTGTTCTGCGACCCCGGCTCCTCCTCAGACTACGGGGCTATGTTTGCAATGGCTACATTGTCCATTATCCCTATTGTGCTGATTTTTATTTTCTTCCAGAAATATCTGGCGGACGGAATTGCGACTTCAGGATTGAAAGGATGACAGTATGAATACATGGGAACAGGCTTGGCTGGCCTATCAGCCCTTTGAAGAATATGAAGACAAGGCTTTCTTTTCCTCCTATTACACGGAGGAAAAGAGCCTATTGGTAGAGAGCGGAATTCAGGAGCTGGAAGCAGCGGCTTCCTCCCTTTTTCAGATAGAGATAAGGGAAGAAAAGCAGCGGGAAAAGGCAGGCATCTGCCTGGAGAAAAACGCTGCACTTTCTGTGGGAAAGGAAGGCTATCAGATTTCCTGTACCGGAAACCAGGCGATTATCTGCAGTCCGGGAGACAAGGGATTGCTTTACGGTATTTTTGCCCTGATTTTAAAAGCGGCAGCAGGGGAAAGGCTTAAAAATCTCCAGGTAAGTGAAACACCGGCCAATCCTCTCCGTATGCTGAACCTGTGGGACAATATAGATGGTTCCATTGAAAGAGGATATTCAGGAAACTCCTTCCTCTACAAAGAAGGGAGAATCTGCGTGACGCCCAGAATCCGGGATTTTGCCAGACTTATGGCTTCTGTGGGCATTAACGGCATTTCTGTAAACAACGTAAATGTCAGGGACGGAGCAGAGTGGCTGATTACAGAGAAACACAGAAAAGAGCTGAAAGAAACAGCGAAAGTTTTGGAGGCCTATGGGATTTCCATGTATCTCTGCATTGATTTTGCCGCACCTATTACAGTGGGAGGGCTGGATACCTCCGACCCTCTGGATGACAGGGTAAGACAGTGGTGGAAAGACACCTGCCGTGAATTATTCCTGGATGTGCCTAATCTGGGGGGTTTTCTGGTAAAGGCGGATTCAGAAGGCCGTCCCGGGCCCTTTGCCTATGGACGGAATCACGCAGACGGAGCCAACATGCTGGCAGAGGCGGTGGAGCCTTACGGAGGAACCATTATCTGGAGGTGTTTTGTCTATAACTGCAAACAGGATTGGCGAGATTTAAAAACAGACAGAGCAAAGGCAGGATACGATAACTTTATGCCTCTGGACGGCAGATTTGCCTCCAATGTGGTTCTCCAGATTAAAAACGGCCCTATTGATTTCCAGGTCCGGGAGCCGGTACATCCGCTTTTCGGACACTTGGAGCGTACCAATCAGATTCTGGAGGTTCAGGCTGCCCAGGAGTACACGGGACAACAGATTGATGTGTGTTACCTGGTTCCCATGTGGAAGGAGGTACTGGATTTTTCCACTGGCTGTGGAAAAGAAAGAGATACTGTGGCGGATATTGTTTCCGGTCGTACCTTCGGACAGGAAACCTGCGGAATGGCCGCTGTTTCTAACACAGGGGAAGACGCCAACTGGACGGGGCACGATTTGGCGTCAGCTAATTTCTTTGGTTTTGGACGTTTGGCCTGGAAGCCAGGGGAAGGTGCAGAGCAGATTGCCAGAGATTGGACTGCATTGCAGATTTCCAGAGAGCTGCCGGTGATAGATACTGTGACAGAGATTCTTCTGAAATCCAGAGAAGTGTACGAGAAATATACGGCGCCCCTGGGCATTGGTTTTATGGTGAACCCCTCTTACCACTACGGACCTAATCCGGAAGGATATGAGTATTCTCCCTGGGGAACCTATCACAGAGCAGACCATCTGGCTATTGGCGTAGACAGAACCCAGAAAGGCACCGGATACACAGAGCAGTATTTTGAGAAGAACGGGTCTATTTACCGGAATCCGGAGACCTGTCCCCAGAACCTTCTTCTGTTTTTCCACAGGCTTCCCTACACTTATGTACTGCCTTCTGGAAAAACCCTGATTCAGCATGTGTATGACACCCACTTTGAAGGGTATGAGGATGTGGTAAGGATGGAGGAGCAGTGGCTTTCCCTGGAAGGGAAGATTTCCGGTAAAGTGTTTGAACGGGTAAAAGAGAGATTTGCCCTGCAAAAAGAAAACAGCCGTCAGTGGCGGGATGCGATAAACAGCTTCTTCTATAGAAAATCCATGATACCGGATGAAAAAGGAAGAAAATTATATTAGAATATGACAGTGCAGACAGGCTTGCACCGGAACAGAATGGGGAATAAAACACTTCACCCAATGCTATCCGGGGCAGGCCTTTTTCTTGTTCTTATGTCGCTAAAGCGACCCAACCCAGGCGGAGAATCCTGCAAAGCAGGATTCTTTTTCAT
>CABSEJ010000235.1 GCA_902476765.1 uncultured Blautia sp. | reverse complement strand
CCAATGTCTCCGGGGCCGGCACCTACCAGCCATACTTTTCCTGTACTCATCCTTTCTGCTCCTCTCCGGGGTTTTGGCCCCTGCATTCCTCTCTCAGCCTTCTGGCCAGGGAAATTCCAAGAGACCGGGCATCCCGGGGATTTCCCTCTATTCGTCCCTTTTTATAAGCCCCTGTATCCTCATCATAATAAAGGCCCAGCAGCACCAGTTTATGGTCCCTTGTCCTTCCGTGGGCTCCTATGGGAGAAGAGCATCCTCCGTTCAGCTCTGTTACAAAAGCCCTCTCCGCCAAAGCCTCCCAGTAGGCCTCTTCGTCCTGGAATCCCTTCAACATATCTGTATCCAGTTCTCTTCTTCCCTGCACAGCCAAAATTCCCTGACCAGCTGCGGGAATCATTTCCTCCGGTTCAAAATACCGGTGGATTCTATGCTCCAGTCCCAGCCGCTTTAGGCCGGCTGCTGCCAGCACCAAGGCCCCGTACTCTCCTTCGTCCAGCTTTCTCAGACGGGTCTGCACATTCCCACGGACGCTTCTGCACTCCACCTGGGGAAACAATTCTCCAAGCTGGAGAATCCGCCTTCTGCTGGAACAGCCAATGGGCTTTGTCCTATCCCATTCTGAAGCGCCTTGGGGAAGTACCAGCACATCTCTGGGGTCCTCTCTTTTAGAGAAAGCCACCAAAGGCAAATCCTCAGGAACCTCCATAGGCATGTCCTTCAGACTGTGTACCGACAAATCGCTTCTGCCATCCCGCAGAGCCAAATCCAGTTCCTTTACAAACAGTCCTTTTCCCCCTACCTTATCCAGGGTTCTGTCCAAAATCTTATCTCCTGTGGTCTTCATGGTAAGAATCTCCACCTGCAGGTTTTCATTATTTTTTTCTATGTACTCCTGCACCATCCGGCTTTGTATTACTGCCAGCTGGCTTTCCCGGCTTCCTATGACTATTTTTTTCACTTTATTCCTCCCTGCTGCCCTTTAGGGCCTGTTCTGTCTTCATCCGCACCTCTTTTACTTTTCTGTGGTCTTTTCCGGCTCCGTTAAACCCCAGGACAACTCCTTCATACTCTAAAAGTCCGGGAAAATGGAAGTCACATTTATCCTGGCTGCTTGCCACATTTACCAAAATTCCCAGACACTTACAGGCGCTGTAAATATCTTCATTCACTTTTTTGTCATCTGTGGCAGCCACCACCAGGTCAGCATCATAAATGTCCCGGCGCTCATAAGCTTTTTCCCGGTATATAAGCTTTCCCTCCCCGGCCAGTTCTAAAATCTCCCGGGAGGCAGCAGGGGCTTCCACCACCAGACTGCCTACAAAGGGAAGAAGGGCCTTAGCCCTTCTGGTTCCTATCTTTCCGCCGCCTATAACCATTGCTTTTTTCTCCGTTAAATCCACAAACAGGGGAAAAAATTTTTTTTCATTCTCCATATAGCTTCTCCAGCCCCTCCACGCAATTTCTGAATTCTTCCTGTTTCAAGGAATCCTTCAGGCCGAAAACCATTTTATTTACAACCTTTTCCGCAGCCTTATCAATAGCCGCCAGCAGATTTTCCCTGTCTCCTTCTGCCATAGGCGTTTTTTTCAGAGTTTTTAAAATCCGCAGGTTCAAATCCTGGACAGCCTCCTCCTTAATTCCCTGGATTCTGGGAATTAAGTCATGTCCTTCATACCAGTTGTAGAAATCCTCCATCTGCTCCCTTAGTATAGCCCCTGCCTGCTCCAGGCTTTCCTGCATTTTAGGGGAAACAGCGTCTATCTTAAAACTATCAATATCGTATAGTCTTATATTGCCCAGAGTCCCGGCCAAAGGGTCAATATCTCTGGGTACCGCCAGATCAATCAGCACCAGAGAGCCGGAAATCCCCGCTTCCTCCAGGCCTTCCCTGGTAATGGTAAGGTTCGGACTGGCGGTAGCGCTGACCACTAAATCACACTGAGGCAAAAACTCCATCCTGTCACCGTAATTGATTCGCTCACAGCCCTGGGGAATATTCACCACTCCGCTTCTATACTGCCGGACTGTCACTGTCACATCTGCTCCTGCTTCCTTCAAAGCCAGAGCCGCCACCCGGCCCATTTCCCCGTTTCCGATAACCATACAGTTCTTTCCTTGAAGAGGAAAGCCCTGAGCCCGGAGTTTTTCTATGGCCTGATGGATGACCGACACATTTCCTCTGGAAAAACTCACCTCTGTTTTTACTTTCTTGGCCGCTGTTACTGCGGTGCGGAACAGCACCTCCAGCACATTATCTGTACAGTAAGCCTCCCGGGCCAAAGCCAAAGCATCCTTCACCTGAGTGATAATCTGGTCTTCCGCCAGTATCTGGGATTTCAGTCCGCTTGTGAGATAAAACAAATGCTCTACAGCCTCCCGTTCTGTTCTCTGTACAAAATATTTCTGAAAATCCTCCGTTTGTTTATCCTTTTCCTCACACAAAAATCCATAGAGAGAGCCTTCCCACTCTTCCTGAAGGCTGGCCCAGAGTTCCATCCTGTTGCAGGTAGATAATATAATGCAGCCGTAAACCCCCGGCATTTTTTTTAGCCGCTCCATGGCCTGGACAGCATTTTTCTTTGTAAAGGAAAACTGGGCTCTCACATCCACAGAAGCTTTCCCGTAATCGATTCCAATCATGGAAATACTCATGTTTACTCTCCCCTATCTCTTTTGTCTTATCCGTGAACCTTTCACAGGCTCAATCTTTTTTCATCTTAGCATAGAATTTTCCCTCGTGCAACGCTTGTTTGATTAGTTAAAACTACCCGAAATTTTCTACGTTTTTTTGTAGAAAACTTTATATTTCATTGACAAAATTCTCTCATATGCTACAATGAGTGCAGAATTGAATGTAGTAAGGTGCCCTTTGGATTTCGCTGAGAGCCTGGGGAGAATAGGAAAGTTGAGTGCAATGCTCACACGGTCACGCCGCTGTGAAGGAGGAGCTGTATTTTTCCATGACAGACAAGATCTGCAGACCACTGGAGTAATCTGGGAAGGTCGAAAATACAGCATAGATTCCCAAGTCAGAAGACCTGCCTTACACACGCAATTTACACAGGTTACGAACGATGGCCTTGTGTAAGAACAGGTTGGCTCATAGCAAATCAATTCTGCATATTGCTATTCCCTCTTGTTCTTCTGATGCCTGTCGGGAAACCGTACAGGTTTTTTTATTCTACAGGAAATTTCTTTGAATTTCCTTATGTTTTTTATGTTTTGAAAGGAGAAGAAGAAAAATGAGTAAGCAAGAAAAACGAATTCTGGTGCTGGCCTCTGTGTTTGCCCTTACCTTTGGTATCGTACCTCAGGTAAACGCCATGCACATCATGGAGGGGTATCTGCCCGGAGGCTATTGTATTGCCTGGGGCGTTCTTTGCATCCCCTTCCTGGCCGCCGGATTTCTGTCTATCAAAAAAACCCTGGGAGAACACCGTCAGCTCATCACTCTGCTGGCTATGTCCGGAGCTTTTATCTTCGTGATTTCCTCCCTGAAAATCCCTTCCGTAACCGGAAGCTGTTCCCATATGACGGGAACCGGCCTGGGCGCTATTCTTTTTGGTCCCTCTGCCGTGTCCATCCTGG
>CABSEJ010000234.1 GCA_902476765.1 uncultured Blautia sp. | reverse complement strand
GTTAACTGCTCATCCATACTTCCGCTGCGGAATCCCTCCATATCCAGAGTAATATAGGAAAATCCCAGCTTTTTCAGCTGTCCTGTGATTTTCTCTCTCTTTTCCAGGAATTCCCCCAGACATTCACATGGAATCTCAATTCTTGCAATTTCCCCGTGAAGTCTCAGTCTTACTACCTCAAACCCCATTTCCTTCAAATATTCTTCCCCTGCGGCTATATTTTCCAGAATTTCCGGCTTAATCTCTGCCCCGTAGGGAAGACGGGTGGCCAGACAGGGAGCGGAAGGCCTGTGAGCTGCGGAAATCCCCATTTCCCAGTCTGCGTACTTCTTCCTTGGTAAAGCCGCAGAGGGCCAGAGGACTTATGATTCCCATTTCCTCCAAAGCTTTCCTTCCGGGACGGTACACATGCAAATCGTCTTCATTAGTTCCCTCCAGAATCACCGGGGCCTTGGCCTCCAGGGCAAAGACTTTCAACTTTTCAAACAAAGCCTTTTTACACAGATAGCATCTGTTTACCGGGTTGAAACGGATTTCCTCCTGTTCCAGCTCATTGACATAAATAATCTCATGACACACCCCTGCCTCTTCTGCTACTCTCCTGGCATTTTCCATATCGCAGGAAGGATGCAGCATGGTGTGGAAGGTAACAGCGTATATCTGTCCCAGTCTGCTTTTTTCCTCTTCAGGACATTCCTTTACCGCTGCCTTGGCAGCCCCCAGCAATACGCTGCTGTCCACGCCTCCTGAAAAAGCAATACATAGATTGTCCTTTCTATACTCTCTCATCCGTCTGTATAATTCCTGCTTTTTGTCCTCGTATGTTCTCATAACAACCTCCTGTATATCTGTAATTTTCCCTGTTTTCTTCTGCATTACTTTTACAGACAATCGGGCAGTAAGCCTGCCGCCAAAGCTGCTGCCTCGTCATAAACGCTGCGGTAAGGCCTTCCCGTTTCCTGGCAGACCTTTTTTACATCTCCGTATTCCGGGTAATAAAATTTCTGTCCGTGATGGCTGCAGACCTTTATCTGCACCATATGACCGTCTCCCAGCCTTACTTTCTCAAAGGTTCTGAGCAGTATCCTTCGTTCCTCCCGGTACCTGCGAAGACCGATGCTGGTGGTTTCCCGGAAGATAATATCCTCTAAGGCTTCCTGTCTTTCCTTCCTGCAGATAACCTGCAGCATATAGGCGGGCCGGCCTTTCTTCATATATATGGGAAAACAGCTTGCATCCAGGGCTCCCGCCTCCATAAGCCGCTCTATGGCATACCCCAGCTGTTCTCCGCTGCAGTCATCCACATTGGTTTCCAGTACCTGCACCCAATCACTCTTTTCCCTTCCTTCCTGAGGCTCCTTCACAGGCCTTCTATCTGTGAGAATCATAGCCCTTAGAGCTTCCCTGTTATCCCGGTCCGGCACTGCAAATGTCCTTTCCACATAAGTCGGATTCTCCGGGGACCCTCCTGTATAAAAGGCTTCCAGCACACACAAAGCAGCCAGAGACAAGCAGCCTTTTCTGGCAGGAGAAAAGACAAGGGGAAATTGAAAGCGCCGGACTGCCTCCAGAATTTCCCCGGAGGCACCTTTTCCCTCTAAGCCTTCTGTGAGACAGGCGAAACGAATTCCCCCAAGCCCCAAAACTTCAAGCCCTGCGGCAATCCCCAGAAACAGCAGCAAACCATCTCTCTCCCCTCTTCTTTGCAAGATTTTTTTCTCTTTCTCTTTTCCTGAAATATCCCAGAAATTCTCTAAAGCCGTCATAACCCTGGCTTTTCCCTCCTGGTCCCAGTTCTTTACCAGAGCAGCCGCCTGGTAAAAATCCAGCCATTCATCTCCTGTTGTTTCCTTCTCCTCTTCACCTGCAATATCTCCTGTCTGAAGTTCTGCCTCCATTCCAGGCAAAGAAAAACACCTTTGAGAAAAAAGTTCTTCCGTTTCCTCCTTGGTATAGCCTGCTTTTTCCAGGGAAGCTGTCAGCTTTTCCCGGGAAGCTCCCAGACCTATAAGCCCGTCAACTATAAGCCTACAGTCCAATCTTTCTTTTTGTAAAATATATAAATCCCTCATATATCCTCCGATTTTTATTCCCGCATGCAATGAACCAAGCGGACATGGTTGCATCGCCGCCAGATTGATGCCCAAAGGGCCTTTTCATTTTTCTTTGGCAATGCAATTGTAGCATGACCATCCGAAAAAGGCCAGAAATATGCTATAGAAAGTGCATAAGAGAAAATTATTTTATATTGAAATTTTCTGCCGGAATGATAAAATAAAAAAAGATGTAGCAATAAAGGAGGATTTTGACATGAGTGTTTCTAAAGTATATTACACCGATATGCGTACCAAAAACGGGGACAATCTGATTCAGAAGCTGCAGCGTCTTATAAAGACCGCAGGAATCGGGGATATTGATTTTGAAGGCAAATATGCTGCTATAAAAATACATTTCGGAGAACCGGGAAATCTGGCTTTTCTTCGTCCCAATTACGCTAAGGCTGTAGCCGATGTAGTAAAGGAACTGGGTGGAAAGCCTTTCCTGACAGACTGCAACACCCTGTATGTGGGAGGCAGAAAAAACGCCCTGGACCATATGGACAGCGCTAATTTAAACGGCTTTAACCCCATTACCACAGGCTGCCAGATTATTATCGCCGACGGACTTAAAGGCACTGACGAGGCCCTTGTGCCGGTAGAGGGCGGAACCTATGTAAAAGAGGCAAAAATCGGACAGGCCATTATGGATGCAGATATTGTCATCTCACTGAACCATTTCAAGGGCCATGAAGCTGCCGGCTTCGGGGGCGCCCTGAAAAATCTGGGCATGGGCTGCGGTTCCAGAGCCGGAAAGATGGAAATGCATTCCGCAGGAAAGCCCCATGTAGACCAGGAGCAATGTATTGGCTGTCATATGTGTGAAAAAATCTGTGCCCACGGCGCACCTCAGTTCCAGGACAAAAAAGCCTGGATAGACCATGACAAATGCGTAGGCTGCGGAAGATGTATCGGCGTCTGTCCGAAAGACGCTGTACTGCCGGCCTCTGACGAGTCCAATGATATTCTCAACTGCAAAATTGCAGAATACACCAAGGCTGTCATTGACGGACGCCCTAATTTCCATATCAATCTTGTGATTGACGTATCTCCTTACTGTGACTGTCATGCAGAAAACGACGCTGCCATCGTACCCAATGTAGGTATGTTTGCCTCCTTTGACCCGGTGGCCCTGGACTTGGCCTGTGCCAAGGCAGTAAATGCCCAGCCGGTTATTTCTAACAGCCAGTTAGGAGACTGCAGCGAGGAAGAACGGGCCTCCCATCACCATGACCATTTCCACAGCATTTTCCCGGATACCAACTGGGAATCCGCTATTGAGCATGGTGTGAAACTGGGTATAGGAAGCAAGGACTATGAACTGATTCCTGTAAAATAAAGGAAAAGAAAGAGCTTAGAAACTCCGGTTTATCTTCTCTTTTCTGAAAATCAACAGCATGATTGCTATAAAAAAGCCGGGTGCCAGAACACTTTAATGTTTCTGGCACCCGGCTTTTTTATGATATAGGAAAGTTCTCACTTTCCTATATCATAAAAAGC
>CABSEJ010000233.1 GCA_902476765.1 uncultured Blautia sp. | reverse complement strand
CATCCGGACTGGCAGGGCTTCAAATGGTTTTCCGGAGATATCATAAAAGACTTGTGGAAAGTCACCTTTCCTATGCTTGGCAGTTCTCTTGCCTGGGGATTGGGATTTTCTCTCCATTCTCTGATTATGGGACACCTGGGCTCTGACGCTACGGCTGCCGCCTCCATAACTTCCGTGGCACAGGAATTGATTACCTGTATCTGCAAGGGAATTTCTGCAGGCGCCGGAATCATGGTAGGGAAGCTCCTGGGACAGAATCTGTTCGACAAAGCAAAACGATATGGAAGAAAATTTTGTCAGGTTTCCTTTTGGACCGGCGGAATACATATGGCGCTGCTCTGTATACTGGGGCCCATTGTGGCGGAATTTTTCCTTTTGTCAGCAACAGCAAAGCATTATCTGATTCTTATGCTGATATTCAGCGGGGTTTATGTTTTTGCCTATTCTATAAATACCATCATTGTATGCGGCGTTTTCCCGGCAGGCGGTGATTCCCGATACGATGCTGTCAGCGTGTTCTTTGCCTCCTGGTGTTTTGCCCTGCCCCTGGCTCTTTTGGGGACCTTTGTATGGGAGCTGCCGGTTATCCTTGTATACATCTTGATGTGCTCTGATGAAATTGTAAAATTACCCTGGCTTTATTTCCGGTATAAGAAATATCTATGGCTTAACAACCTTACCAGAGAGGAAATCTGCTGATAAAACAAGGGCTGTGGCATGAAACATATTCTCAAACTTTGTTTCATGCCACAGCCCCTTTCAGTTATGGAAGGCAGCGCTTAGTCTACTTTCCAAAGCCCCAGAGCAGGGGTCTTTACAAAATAGATTTCTTCTCCGTTTTCTAAGGTATTCCAGCCTTCTTTTAAGGTGTCAGGATTGTACAGGGAGGCAGCTTCCTCGTAATCCATCCACTGATAGCCTACGCTGTTAATTTCCTCCTTGGAGAGGTTTTCCGGCCTGGTGCAGTAGGTGATGGTGAAGCGGCCGTCTGAGGAGCCCTGGATAAGATGGGCCGCAGCCATAATCCGGTTCTCAAACACACCTTTATTAAACAAATCCAGCACATAGTCCCGGCCTTTGTAGCCGTAGGTACGGGTCATGTTATCCATTTCCTGATTCTCTCCGAAGGCTTTGACTCCGGGAGCCAGAATAATCAGCTCTCCTCCGTCGGCCACAGCCATTCGTGTGCGGTATACCCCTTTGTTGCCTACCCAGGTGGTTTTCAGCTCATAGGGGTCCAGATAGGTTACCAGCTTTTTAGCTCTCCGCTCTACATGGCAGATATTCAGCTTCTGGGACAGAGCAGCAGCCTTCTCAAAGGGAACTCTGGAAGAACCTATATAAAGGCCGTTTAAGCATACCTGTTCATCTTTAAGGGTGGTGACCGTCTGAACATACACCAGAGGCAGCTTATTGTCTAAGAAATGCTGCTGTGCGTAGTCGAAAACCTGTCTGGCAGGAGAATCTACCACACCCAGAGCTTTTTCCATGCCGCAGATGGCGCTTAACATATGGGACTTGTTAATCATCTGCCGGCCTCCTGTACCTACGAAAATATTTTTGGAATAATTGGCCATGCCCACCACTTCGTGAGGAACCACCTGTCCGATGGACAGAATTAAATCATAGCCTCCGTTTATGAGCTTTTCGTTTACCTCTACCTCAATATCTGTAGAATATAATCCCTGGGAGATTTCCTCAATGACCTCTTTTGGCACTGTGCCGATGGAGACAGTGTCGGTCTGCCAATGGTGGACCAAAAAGGCCTCCTCAGGAATCACATTGCCAAACATTTTTTCCTTTTCTTCCTGGTCCATAGCCATGTGGGTGCCAAGAGCAGGCATGACATGAACCTGAGCCTTTGGGGACAGCAGCTTATAAAGAACCTGGCAGATTTCTCCCGCATAGGAATAGCAGCGGGTAAAATCCGGGGGAATCAGCAATACCTTTTTGGCATTTGGATACTGCTCCAGAAGCTGCTCCATACAGCTTTCTACCTCCTGGAGGGAGATACCGGAGGTTTCATTGGACCTATATATTTCCTTCATGGCAATCTCCTTATCTTATCAATCCTCAAATTTCAGAACCAACTTCAGCACATCCTGGGGATGCTCCAGAATCATGTTCAGGGCTTCCATAATGTCTTTGTAATTGTAAGCCTTTGTCATAAGCTGTTCCGGATGAAGGGTTCCGTCTTCAAAGCCTGCGATTACCTCGTCAAAGCAGTTGTTGTTCAGACGGGAGCCTACGATAGTCAGCTCTTTTTTGGTTATATCTGCCATAGTAATCTGGGAAGGCTGGTTTTTCAGGCCCAGAACCACAATGCGGCCGGCAGGGCAGGCCATCTGCACGCTCTGTTCAAAGGAAGAAGGGGTGCATACGGTATCTACGATTACAGGGATTCCCTCATTGTCTGTGAATTTCATAATCCGTTCTTCCAGGTTTTCCTGGGAAACCAGAACCACCTCGTCAGCGCCCATAGCCAGGGCTTTATCCAGACGCTCCTTTACCAAATCTGTCATCATAACCTGAGCACCGTTTCTCTTGGCAACCTGCATGGCCGCAATACCGATTGGACCGGAACCCATAATCAGCACCTGGTCCCCTTTGGTAATCTGGCCTCTGCGGTTGATTTCCACACCGATGGTAAAGGGCTCTACCAGTCCTAACATAGACTCGTCAAAATCCTTGTGGAAAAGGTGTACGTTGGATTCCGGCGCAGAAACATATTCTGCAAAACCGCCGTCTCTGTGAACGCCCATAACCTCCAGGGTGGAGCATACATTGTGGCGGCCGATACGGCAGGCATAGCAGTGTCCGCAGCTTCTTACCGGGTCTACGGCTACTTTGTCCCCAGGCTTTACTGTGGTAACAGCTTCCCCTACTTCTGTTACAATACCTCCGAATTCATGGCCAATCAGACGGGGATAGGTAGCCAGAGAATTGGTTCCATTGTAAATACCAATGTCAGAACCGCAGATACCTCCGGAGGTAATACGGATAATTACATCATCCTTGTTCTGGATTTCCGGTTTTGGTACATCTACGATTTCTACTTTGAAAGGTTCTAATACTTTGATTGCTTTCATGGTTTATCCACTCCTTTTTTCCTCTATTGATAGATAGTTTTTGATGACAGGATATAAGCTTTCTTCCCTGCATCAAGTTTTGAATGTTCTCTGATATATCAGTTCCTCCTTCGAAATGGTTTCAAAATCATATAAAGGAAAAAGAATGTCATAAATCAGTGCCACGAAGAAAGCAAGTGATATATCAGTTGATGTAAGCCCAATATAACATATAAAAACAGAAAGTGCAATAGATAAATTGTACAAGATATGAAAGGTCAAAATGTATAAAACTCACAAAGAACATCTGGGAAAAACCAGGAACCCAGAACAGAGTTGACGAAGAAAGAATAGATATGTTAGGCTTTAGAAAAGAGGATTTTCCTGGGAAGGAGAGAGAAAATGGAGATTAAAATATCAGATAAAAGAGAAAATGAAAATAACCGGGAATATGTATACCGGGTGCTGCGGGACAATATCATGACCCTGAAGCTGCTGCCCGGCACCACCATCAATGAGGGAGAGCTGGCAGAAAGCTTCCATATGAGCCGTACCCCT
>CABSEJ010000232.1 GCA_902476765.1 uncultured Blautia sp. | reverse complement strand
TGTTTTATGCCAAGACCGAAGGTGGGAAGTGCGGTGATACGCCTTACAAGACATGAAACCCCTCCGGTTGATGTGAAGGATACAAAGCTGATGTTTCGGATTATCCGGGCGTCTTTTAACCAGAGGAGAAAAACACTGGCAAATGGTTTGAAGAATTCACCGGAAATTTCCTTTACAAAGGAAGAAATCCAAAATGCCATAGCAGCCTGCAGATTTCCGGAGGGTGTTCGGGGAGAAGCTCTGAGTTTGGAAGATTTTGCGGCTCTTACCAATGAGTTTTCAAAAATAAAATAAATACAATAACGGAAAAGCCACCGCAGTTTTCTGCGATGGCTTTCTTCTATAAATATTAAAGGAAGGAGAGCCGACTCTTGCGAGTCGACATATGAAAAAGAAAATATAAAAATAATGTGCTTTGTATTATTTTTATGATATTAGTATATCCTTTAAATATGTTCAAATCGTGTTGAAGTTGTGAAGAAATCATGAACGAAATTCAAAAGTTTTATGAATGTTCAGGATTCTCCAAATCAGCAGAAAGTGTCTGAATCTGCAGGTGCTCAATATCCAGAAAATGTTCGATACAGACACGGATTCCGCCGATTAGACAGGAAATATCCTGGAGTCGGGAAGCAAGGATTTTGCAGTCCCTGTTTTGGTGGCAGCGAAGGTATTCTGCAATCCGGGAATTGATATCCGGGATACAGTTGGAGAAAAAGCTGTTCAGTACAATCAGGTCTGTATTAAAGGTATTTACAATGTTATTCATACCAATTGCCATGTATTTGACAAACAGATTTATCATTTCTATGGCTTCTGGGCGTTTTTGCTGGTAATCTTTTAAAAATTCTTCTGTATTGACATGGGATTGACCGATTTTGCGTGCATACTCCTCTAAGATAGCCCGTTCAGAAGCATATTGTTCCAGGCAGCCTTCATTTCCACAGGCGCAGGGCTTTCCGTCTGGAAAGAGAATGGTATGTCCCAGTTCCCCGGCATATCCGTCCTGTCCCTTATAAAGTTTTCCGTTGACTAAAATTCCCATACCGATGCCATCGTGGACATTGATGTGTATCATATTTTGATATCCACAGCGAAAGGCAGATTCTCCAAGCACAGAAAAGTTGGATTCATTTTCCGAAAAAACCGGAATCTGAAATCTTCCGGAAAGCAGTTCACTCAGATTTGGCGCAGGAAGAGGATAGTAAGGAGTGAAAACAATACGGTTTTTATGCACAACACCGTAAATACCAATACCTATTCCTACAATGCCGTAAGGACTTTCTTTGCAGTTTTCCATATGTTCAGAAATAATGTGTTCCAACAGAGGAAGCAGGTTCGCTTCAGGAGAGAAGGGAAATTCCTTTACCCGGCAGTTCTCCCCTTTTAAATCTGTTATCAGGGTGATAATCTGGTGCGGGCGCACGTCTATGGCAAGAACCTGACCGCAGCTTTGATGGAATTTCAGTAAAATAGGTTTTCTTCCCATGGCAGTCTGGGCGCTTCCGATTTCCTGAACCAGATTTTTGTCCAGCAGTTCCTGCACAATGTTGGAAATGGTAGCCTTTGTAAGCTGCAAATGCTTTGCTAAATCTGCTCTGGAAACAGGGGGATTGTTTACAATGTATTCTAAAACCAGCCGTCGGTTGGTGTTTCTTATCATTTCCTGGTTGGCAATGGGCATGACAGCAGTTCTCCTTTGCATAAAAATTTTATCTGTTTCTATCATACACGGTTTAAAGGAGAGGGGCAAGAGGGATTTGTTTAAAGGGTAAACAAAAAGATTTAAGGAATATTAGGAAAGTCTTTAGATAAACTTTAGATGTTTCTCATAGCACTTTGTGCTATAATGAGGTGGAAATTTGAAACAAAGAGTTTTGAAAAACAGGAGATAGAGATATGAAGAAAAAAGGAATTGCGTTACTGTTGACAGGGCTTATGATAGCAGCAACCCCATTTTCTGTCTATGCAGACCGGGAAGATGCAAAGCTGAATGTGCCTTATGTTTCCCTTGGTGCGGATTTGAACACAACGGAGCGTGCTGCAGTGTTGCATTTTCTGGGAGTGACAGAGGAGGAACTGAAGGAGTATACTGTGGCGACAGTGACAAATAAAGACGAGCATGATTATCTGGATTCTTATCTGGATAAGAGCGTTATTGGTTCAAGGGCGCTGTCTTCTGTGCTGGTAGAAGGGAAGAAGGACGGAAACGGCATTAATGTTACTACGAAGAATATTACCTACTGTACTCCGGGAATGTATGAAAACGCCCTGGCAACAGCAGGAATTAAGGACGCGGATATTATTGTAGCAGGCCCTTTTGAGATTTCCGGTACAGCCGCGCTGGTAGGCGCCATTAAATCCTACGAAAATATGACCGGGGAAACTGTGAAGACGGAAAATGTGGAAACAGCTACAAATGAGCTTGTGATTACCGGGCAGGTGGCAGAGAGCGTAGGAGATACAGAGAAAGCGGAGCAGCTCATCGGCGCGGTGAAAGAACAGGTGGTAGACGGCCAGGCAGTGACAGCAGCGGAAATCGGCGAAGTAGTAGACCAGGCAGCCGAGGAGCTGAGTATTCAGCTTTCTGAAGAAGACCGTCAGGCGATTGTGAAGCTTATGGAAAAAATAGACGGTCTGAATCTGGATGTGGAAACTTTGAAGGAACAGGCAAAGGATTTGTACGGAAAAATTGAGGATTTGGGACTGAAGCTGGATATTAACAAGGAAGAGGTGGAAGGCTTTTTCCAGAAGATTATCAATGCCATTAAGGAATTTTTTGCGGGGCTGACAGAAGGGTAATACAAGTTAAGAGTTTTATAATTGCTTGACATAAATAAAATGGGAGATGAAAAACATCTCCCTTAAAATTTGTTGTAATGGTAAGTTATAACTGGAAAAATAACAAAAGTTTTAAAATGTAATTGTAAATTATTATTTATTGAATAAACGATATCGTATTTAATCTATTTTGTCAAGGGCATTTTGGATAGAATCATTTCCAGGCAATTTTCATAAACGAGTTCTTTGACGTTGTCACAGTAATCAGCAAGTGGTGGAAGCATAGAAAAATTAGTTGTGAAAAATTTATCCGTTTCCTTAAAAAATCCATTGAAGAACCAAGGTTGTTTTCCTTTGACGGTGTTTCGGGCAAATATAGCAACGATTTCCTGATTGTATATAGTCAATAATCCTGTGTTCATACATCGGAATTTTTTGTCAGGAGAAAGGATAAATTTATTTTCTTCATCAATCCTGTTGTAAGTAAATTGAATATAATTTCTTAAAATGCGATAAGGGTCAGAGTTTTGGACTTTCTTTTATTTCTCACATCTCAAGTTTCATATCCCCGTCTTTTATCATATGCAGCTTCCGCATACCCTGAGCGATTCCCAGTGTCAGCACTCCTGGCAGTACAAAGTGCAGAAGTACGATTTTCACCATAACAACCGCAGGCTCTTCCTGGGCGGTCATGGTCTGGAAAGTGGAAATCTGTCCCAGTAATGCCATACTGCCAATTCCGGCTCCTGCAGCTGTGTTGTTCATTTTGGCAATCAGTGTGCTGACCGGTCCCAGAATCGCACTGGAGAGAAGGACAGGCAGCCAGATAAGGGGTCTTTTCAGAATGTTTGGAAGTTCTAAAAGGGGAGTGCC
>CABSEJ010000231.1 GCA_902476765.1 uncultured Blautia sp. | reverse complement strand
GCCAGCCACAGGAAAGGGATTTGCCATAGGTTCTGCTGCACTGACAGCTCTGGCTTTGATAGCTTCCTATGTGGAGAAGGTTCAGGAAGTGGGAGGAGACAGTATCCAGCTGGATATGAGCGTCATGAATCCCACCGTACTGTGCGGAATTTTTATCGGAGCCTGCCTGCCCTTTGTGTTTGCGGCGCTCACCATGTCCTCTGTAGGCCGGGCTGCCCAGAGTATTGTTATAGAGGTACGGCGGCAGTTTAAGGAAATCAAGGGCTTGATGGAAGGAAAGGCAGAGGCGGATTATGAGACTTGTGTAGACATTTGTACCAAAGCAAGTCTGAGAGAAATGATTCTGCCTACTTTGCTGGCTATTGTGACGCCTATTGTCACCGGATTGATATTAGGCTACAACGGAGTCATCGGTCTTCTGGCAGGAGCCACGGCCACAGGTTTTCTCATGGCTGTATTTATGGCAAACGCCGGAGGTGCCTGGGATAATGCTAAAAAGTATATTGAAGGAGGCGCTTTCGGCGGAAAAGGAAGCGACAGCCACAAGGCTGCAGTAGTGGGAGATACCGTGGGAGACCCATTTAAAGATACCTCCGGACCTTCTATCAATATTCTTATTAAATTGCTGTCCATGGTGTCTATTGTATTTGCCGCACTGGTGGTACAATTCCATATCTTTTAAAAAAATCCCCAAGGCGCAGGGCTAAAGCTTTGCGTTTTGGGGATTTTTCCTTACTATTCTATTTGAATTCCGTATTTTAGGGAGTTTGTGGTGTCAGGGACTCCGGCTGCCGGGTAAAAGCCTGGAAAAGCTGCTGTACAGAAAGATGGAGATAGGGCAGATATTCTTCCATGGAGACAGGTTGTTTTAAAAGAATACAGTTGTAGCAGGTGGAGCCGATAAGTTCTGTAATGGTGAAAAGCATGATTTCCGGATTTTCACACCGGATGTTTTCCCGCTCCATAGATTCCAGATAATAATCGAAGAATGCCTGGGATTCTCTGGGCACGGTACTGGAAAAAGCGTTTTTAAAAATACCCCAGGACAGATTTTTGGCAATAAACTGCAGCAGGGTATGCTGTTTTTCAAATCTTTCTATAAAATAATCTGTCACAAACAGCATTTGGTTTAGAAAACCTTCCACTGGATTTTCTAAAAGTGCCTCGTGAGCATCGGCAAACAGCTGGCTTGCTTTATAAGCAATCAGCTTGTCCCGCAAATCATATTTATCCTTAAAATACAGGTAAAAGGTTCCCTTTGCCAATCCTGCCCTTTCTACAATATCGGCAATGGTCGTCTTGGCAAAGCCCTTGGAAGTAAAAAGCTCAAATGCATTTTGCAGAAGAGCATTTTTTTTTGCCTTTTTATTGGTTTCTAATTTTCCCACATGCAGTCCCCCTTTTTGCTTATTATGGTAGAAAAAGCAGAAAAAGTCAAGAAACAAAAATGACTTTTGTTCATTTTTATTATTGACTATTAGTCATTTCTGCGTATAATAAAGTATGACAAAAATAAGTATAGGAGATGATGGAATTGGTAAAGGTGGGAAAATGGATTGCCAGACACCGAATTTTGATTTTAATTATCGGGCTTCTGCTTTTGATTCCCTCAATAATAGGAACCGCAAAGACCAGGGTTAATTATGACTTGCTCAGTTATCTGCCCGAATCTTTAGAAACGGTAAAAGGGCAGGACATTTTGGTGGATGAGTTTGGCATGGGAGCCTTTTCCATGGTAGTGGCAGAAAACATGGAGCTGAAGGATGTGCAGAAGCTGAAGGAGGAATTTCAGCAGGTTTCTCATGTAAAGGATGTGCTTTGGTACGATGACGTGGCGGATATAAGCCTGCCGGTAGAGATGGTGCCCCAAGAGCTAAGAGAGACATTTTTTAAGGAAAACGCTACCATGCTTTTGGTATTATTGGATGACACAACTTCCTCGGATGCTGCTATGGAGGCTCTGGGACAGTTGAGGCAAATCGCCGGAAAGCAGTGCTTTATCAGCGGTATGACGGGAATTGTCACGGATATTAAAGACTTGTGTTTAAAGGAGCTACCAGTTTATGTATTTATCGCAACGGGGCTGGCCTTTTTGATTCTGGAGCTGACGGGGACTTCTTTTCTGGTACCTGTGTTTTTCCTTCTGAGTATCGGGGCGGCTGTTTTATATAACCTGGGCACCAATGTTTTCCTGGGGCAGGTATCTTACATCACCAAGGCTTTGACTGCAGTGCTGCAGCTGGGCGTGACGATGGATTATTCTATTTTTTTGCTGAACAGCTACGAGGAAAATAAAAAACGATTTCCGGGAGAAAAGGAGAGGGCTATGGGCCATGCTATCTCCAATACCTTTAAGTCGGTGGTGGGAAGCTCTGTGACAACAGTGGCAGGCTTTGCTGCTTTATGCTTTATGACATTTGCTCTGGGAAGAGATTTGGGAATCGTTATGGCCAAAGGGGTTGTTATCGGCGTGGTTTGCTGTGTTACTCTGCTTCCAGCGCTGCTTTTGATTTTTGACAAGCCCATTGAGAAAACCAAGCACAGGCCTCTTATTCGGAACCTGGATAAACCCTCGGCTTTTATCACAAAGCATTACAGGCTCTGGCTGATTTTGTTTCTGGCTTTGCTGCTTCCGGCTGTATATGGAAACAATCATACGGAAATCTATTATAATATTGCGAAATCTCTTCCGGATACCCTGGTATCCAATGTGGCCAATGAAAAACTGAAGGAAGACTTTGCTATGAGCAATCTGCACATGATTCTTATGGATAAAGATGTAGAATCCAGGGATAAGCGGGATATGCTTAAAGAGATAGAGCAGGTACAGGGAGTGAAGTGGACGTTAGGACTGGATTCTCTGGCCGGCCCTGCCCTTCCGGATACTATGATACCGGAGGATATAAAAGGAATGCTCCAGAGCGGCAGCTATGAACTGGCCTTTGTCTGCTCGGCCTATGATTCCGCCACCCCGGAGGTTAATGAGCAGATTGGAGAAATAGATAAAATTGTAAAGGCTTATGACCAGGATGCCATGGTTATCGGTGAGGCTCCTCTAATGAAGGATTTGGAGGATGTAACGGATGTGGATTTGAAGGTGGTCAACGGTATTTCCATTGGAGCTATTTTTGTGATTATTCTTCTGGTTTTCCGTTCCCTTTCTCTGCCGGTCATTTTGGTGGCGGTAATTGAGTTGGCTATCTGTATGAATATGGCCGTTCCTTATTACACAGGAAACAGTCTTCCCTTTGTGGCCAGTATTGTTATCGGCACCATACAGCTTGGGGCCACGGTGGATTACGCTATTTTAATGACAAGCAGGTATCAGAAAGAGAGGCAGCGAGGAAGGGAAAAGAAAGAGGCTATTACCATTGCCCATAAAACCAGTATGCTTTCGATTATCAGCAGCGGCCTCAGTTTTTTTGCCGCTACCTTCGGAGTGGCCTGTTATTCTCAAGTGGATATGATTGGCTCCATCTGTACCCTGCTGGCCCGGGGGGCTATCATTAGTATGCTGGTGGTGATTCTGGTGCTTCCAGCTATGTTTATGGTTTTTGACAAGGTGATTTGTAAGACTTCTATTGGATTTGTGAGAAAGGAGAATAAGCAATGAATCGAAATAGAAAAAACAGAAAGAACAGGAAAAGACAAGTAGTGACGTCAGTGGCTG
>CABSEJ010000230.1 GCA_902476765.1 uncultured Blautia sp. | reverse complement strand
CTCCTTAGCTCAGTCGGTAGAGCATGCGGCTGTTAACCGCAGTGTCGTTGGTTCAAGTCCAACAGGGGGAGCTGAGAATCCCGCAAATATATACTTGCGGGATTTTTTAATGCAGTATTTAGTTTTTAGAATACTTTTTATGAAGAGCGTTCTATCTTGATAGATGGACGCTTTTTATGTTTTAGGATAAGTAATGGATGGTATTTTAGCTGCGATGATATTTCTTCAGTAAAGACACAATAGCCGAAAAGCTGTGGACATGAGATGGATAAAAAAATTTATAGGCATGCTGAAATTAATACAACGGAAACATTTTTCCAACATTTTAAAAATATTCCCTGGTTAAGATATATGCATCAAGAAACAAAAAACATTGAAAGAATATGGAGGATGCAGATATGGAGCAGGAGAATAGAATTTATCTTTTAACGGGAGCCGCAGGCTTTCTTGGTAGTCACATTTGTGAGGAATTGCTGGAAAAAGGAGAAAAAGTACGGGCGCTGGTACTTCCGGGAGATTGTTCTGCAAAGTATATACCCGAAGAAGTGGAACTTGTAGAGGGGAATCTCTGTGACAGGGAGGCAATGGAAAAATTTTTTGACGTGATTCCGGGAACAGAAACTATCTGTATTCATTGTGCAAGTATTGTTACTGTTAATCCGGAATTCAGCCAGAAGCTGCTGGATGTAAATGTTGGTGGGACAGAAAATATTATTGAACTGTGCCTCACTCATACGGAATGTAAAAAGCTGGTATATGTTAGTTCTACAGGGGCCATACCAGAACTGCCTAAAGGGGAGGTAATCAAGGAAGTAACTTCTTTTCAGGCAGAGGATGACAGAGTTGTAGGATGGTACAGTAAGTCAAAGGCCATTGCCACCCAAAAGGTACTTGATGCGGTTCACAAGAAAGGATTAAACGCTTGTGTTGTACATCCTTCCGGTATTTTGGGACCTAAAGATTTTGCCATAGGGGAAGTAACCGGCACGGTTATAAAAATCATAAACGGGGAATTACCTGTAGGGATGAGTGGCTCCTTTAACCTCTGTGATGTGAGGGATTTGGCCGAGGGCTGCATTATGGCGGCAGAACATGGGAGAAAGGGAGAGTGTTATATTTTAGGTAATGAGGAAGTAACTTTGAAAAAGCTGTGCAGTATATTGGAGAGAGAATGCCATTGCAAAGGTCCGAAGTTATATCTTCCTGCGGGGCTGTCTTATAAACTGGCAGATATTATGGAAAAAAGAGCCAGGAAGGCAGGGAAAAAGTCAGTGATGACAAGATTTTCTGTCTATAATCTAAATCGGAATAATCAATTTGATTTTTCAAAGGCTGAACAAGAGCTGGGATACCATACTAGACCATATGCGGAAACCTTACACGACATGGTTCAGTGGCTGAAGGTAGAACACAAAATAAAATTTGCATAGAAAGACCGGGAAAATTAAAAGTGAAATAACAGACCCTAAGATATTTCCATAGCTGAACCGTTTATAGTATAATAAACTAGAAATTCGTTATATCTATGCACGAAAGTCCGTGCGTGAAAGCAAGATAAGTATTATACTTGGAGGAAGTTTATGGAGCTTCGTGTTTTAAATTATTTTTTAGCTATAGCCAGAGAGGAAAATATTACCAAAGCAGCGCAAATACTGCATCTTACACAGCCTACCCTTTCCCGCCAGATGATACAGTTGGAGGAAGAGCTGGGCGTGAAGCTGTTTGTCCGCAGTAATCATAAAATTATTTTGACAGAGGAAGGACTGCTTTTGAAACGCAGAGGCCAGGAGCTGTTGGCGCTTGCAGATAAGACAAAGCGAGAGTTTATCCAGAAGGAAACCAGCCTGTCCGGCGAGATTATGATTGGCAGCGGGGAATTTCTCAGTACCAAGGTCCTTGCTGAAATGATGGTGGCTTTCCGTAAAAAGCACCCTCTGATGCAGTACAGGATTTACAGCGGCAATGCGGACAATATTCAGGATTACATAGGGCGGGGACTTTTAGATGTAGGCGTCATGGGAGAGCCTATTGATATTGGAAAGTATGATTTTCTTTCTATGCCTGTGAAAGAAAAATGGGGCGTCCTGGTAAGAGAAGATTCGGAGCTGGCAAGAAAGGAACAAATCCAGGTCAGGGATTTGTTGGGTATTCCTCTGGTCATGGCATCCAGGGATTTTAAAGGAGAGCTGGGAGGCTGGTTTGGAAATTTGTATAATAAATTGGAGGTTGCGGCAGTAGGAAATTTATTGTACAACGAAGCTATGCTGGTGAATGAGGGCATAGGGGCTGTTCTGTGTATTCAGCTAAATTGCCATTATGATAATCTTCGTTTTATACCTTTATATCCTGAAATAGAATCCCGTACTGCTCTGGTCTGGAAAAAAGATTCTATTTTTTCACCGGCAACAACAGCTTTTATTGAGTTTGCTTCTGAATACTTAAAAAGCATATCTTAGCATGAAACATAGGTATTAGATATTTAAAATAGATGAGGTTACAATGAAGGTGTTCCGAGAGGGATACCTTCTATTTTTTTGTTCCATAAATCAGGTATATTACCGCTTTCCGGTATTGCAGCATACAAAACGTTCAAGCATCTTACAAGTAGGGAACAGGGAGTTGAGAAGGGCTTGTCACTTTGTTATATGAGAGGCTTTGTTCTCCGTTAGAAATCAAGATTTGAGGTGATGGTATGACTATGGAGGAAGCGAGCAGGCGTTATCATATTCCCGTTGAGGTTTTAAAGGAATATGAAAGCTGGGGACTGTCCGGAGCTGTAAAAAAGGTCATGGGAGCGTGGCAGTATGATGAGGAAGATATTCAGCGCCTGAGCCTGATTCTCACTTTGCATGACGCAGGCTTTGCAAAGGAGGAGATAGAAAATTATATGCGGCTTCTGTTAGAAGGCAGGCATACAGAACAAGAGAGGCTGGAGATATTAAGCAGACACCGTGAAAGTACCTTGGATGAAATACATTTTAAGCAGAGACAATTAGACCGTTTGGATTACCTTCGGTACAAGATTCAAAAGGCACGTTTTGAAATTTGAAGAAATGAAATAGAGGAGGAGATTACATGATAAAAAAAATTTTTGCATTTACTGTACTGTTTACCGTAGCCATTGGTATTGCAGCCTGTGGCGGAGAGAGGTCCTCAGAGGAGACTGCTTCGGGAACTGAGGGCGCCAATGCTCATGGAGAGGATGCGGGTTCTGAGACAGAGCAGTCTTCCTCCGGTTCAAAGGAGTCTTCTGCACAGGAGGATTCTTTGAAAGAACAAGACAGTGAGGAGTCCCCAGAGGTTGGTACTGCAAATGAGGAAAACGAATTCCAAGAATTAGTGGTGTATTTTTCATGGTCCGGAAATACCAGGTCTGTGGCTAATGAGATACAGGCGCAGACAGGAGCGGATATTTTTGAGATTGTTCCGGCAGAACCTTATACCGATGATTATGACACGTTGCTGGATGTAGCCCAGGAGGAGCAGACTGAGGAAGCCAGACCAGATATAGAGGGAGAGATAGAGAATTTTCAACAGTACGATAGGGTGTATTTAGGATTCCCTAACTGGTGGTACGGCGTTCCTATGGCTTTACTTTCTTTTTTAGAAAATCATGACTTGGCAGGTAAGCAGGTGTATCTGTTCTGTTCCCACGGAACCGGAGGACTTGCAAGCAGCGTGGAGATAATTACAGAAGCCCTTCCGGACAGCGAAATTTCAGATAACATATTTGATTGCTATGAAGAGGATGCGCCGGATTCACAGGAGGAAATCCTGCAGTGGGTGAGAGAGCTAGTGTACTGACACGTTCACATTTCAACAAATGACTTGCCTGAATTTCCATCT
>CABSEJ010000229.1 GCA_902476765.1 uncultured Blautia sp. | reverse complement strand
TATTATTATTGTGGACTCTGTAGCAGCCCTGGTTCCAAAAGCGGAGATAGAGGGAGACATGGGGGATTCTCATGTAGGTCTTCAGGCCAGGCTTATGTCCCAGGCCCTGAGAAAGCTGACCGGACACATCAGCAAGTCCAACTGTGTGGTTATTTTTATCAATCAGCTCCGTGAAAAAGTGGGAGTTATGTTCGGAAACCCGGAGGTAACAACCGGAGGCCGGGCTCTGAAATTCTACTCCTCCATTCGAATGGATGTCCGCAGAATTGAAACCCTGAAGCAGGGAGGAGAGATGGTAGGAAACAGAACCAGAATCAAGGTTGTGAAGAATAAAATTGCTCCGCCTTTTAAGGAAGCGGAGTTTGATATTATGTTCGGAGAAGGTATTTCCAAAGAGGGAGATATTCTGGATTTGGCTGCAGATTTGGGAATCGTCAACAAGAGCGGTGCATGGTATGCCTATAATGAGGGAAAAATTGGACAGGGAAGAGAGAATGCCAAGAAGTACCTGAAAGAGAACCCTGCAATCTGTATGGAGATTGAACAAAAAGTGCGGGAGCATTACGGACTGCCTTTAAGTGAAGAGGTTCCGCTGCCCCAGGAGCCTGCTCAGGAGAGTTTGAACCTTAATGCCCAGGAAGATTAATCCATGGATACTTTGAGAATAACCGGAATCCGGCCTGTGACAAAGCAGAAGTTCCAGGTGGATATAAACGGACAGCCTGCCTTTACCTTGTATAAAGGCGAGCTGTCCCGTTATAACATAGTCCAGGAAGGCGAGCTGTCTCAGGAGATATACCGGGAAATTACAGAAGAGATTCTTACGAAGAGAGCCAAGCTCCGGACCATGCATCTGCTGGAGGCGGGAGATAAGACCAGAGAGCAGGTAAGGCAGAAACTGGTTCAAGGGGGCTATCCCTCTTGTGCTGTGGAGGCGGCTCTGGCCTATGTGGAAAGCTTTCACTATATTGATGACAAAAGATATGCTGCTGCTTATGCGGAAAACCAGAGCAGAAAAAAAGGACGAGCCAGAATCCGGATGGAATTACTGCAAAAGGGTGTGAAGCAGGAGATTATAGATGCGGTTTTTGAAGAGCAGGAGCAGTCTCAGAACCAGGAGCCCAGAACGGTTATCCGGGAGCTTATCAGGAAAAAGACCGGAGGAGAGGGACCGGCAGGGGACAAGGAGAAACAGCGGCTGTACGGGTTTCTTCAGAGAAGAGGCTTTTCTTCCTCCGATATACTCTCTGTATTCCGGGAATGGGAGAATGAGTAATAGAGACGACAAGCTTATCTGACTTGTATAAAATACACAGAGACAACCAGGTGATTTGACTGTTTTATGTTGACTTTTTTATGAAATCAGTATAAAATTATACTGTTGTATTCGTACAATGAAAACTAAATAAGGAGGTGCTCCTGTGGTAACAAATGTAATCATTGCATTCCTTGCTGTGGCTATTACATTGCTGATTGCCGTTCCTGTTACTGCAAATCTGTCTGTCAAGAAGAAAACAGAAAAGGATGCAGAGACTATCGGAACAGCGGAAGTAAAAGCAAGAAGCATTATAGATGAGGCATTGAAGACTGCTGAGACAAAGAAGCGTGAAGCTCTCCTGGAAGCAAAGGAAGAGAATCTCAGAACCAAGAATGAATTGGAGAAAGAGACAAAGGAGAGAAGAAGCGAACTTCAGAAGTATGAAAAGCGTGTTTTGTCCAGGGAAGAAGCTTTGGACAAGAAGGCAGATGCTCTGGAGAAGAGAGAAGCAGAACACACAGCTAGGGAAGCAGAGCTAAAGAAAAAGGAAAAGAAAGTTGACGAATTACAGGAACAGAGAGTACAGGAACTGGAAAGAATTTCAGGTCTTACCTCCGAACAGGCAAAAGATTATCTGTTGAAAACTGTTGAAGATGAAGTGAAAATTGACACAGCTAAGCTTTACAAGGAATTGGAAAGCAAGGCAAAGGAAGATGCTGACAAAAAAGCAAAAGAGTATGTAGTAACTGCTATTCAGAAATGTGCGGCAGACCATGTGGCAGAAGCCACTATTTCTGTTGTGCAGCTTCCAAGCGATGAGATGAAAGGCCGTATCATTGGCCGGGAAGGACGAAATATCCGTACCCTGGAGACTCTGACCGGCGTGGATTTGATTATCGACGATACCCCGGAGGCAGTGGTGCTGTCAGGTTTTGACCCCATTCGAAGGGAAGTAGCCAGAATCGCTTTGGAAAAATTGATTGTGGATGGACGTATCCATCCTGCAAGAATTGAAGAAATGGTTGAAAAAGCTCAGAAGGAAGTAGAAGCCATGATGCGGGAAGAAGGAGAAGCCGCAGTATTGGAGGTGGGGGTACATGGTATCCATCCCGAACTGATTCGTCTTCTGGGCCGCATGAAGTTCCGTTCCAGCTACGGACAGAATGCTTTGAAACATTCTATTGAAGTGGCTCAGCTGGCAGGATTGCTGGCCGGAGAAGTGGGAACGGATGTGCGTATGGCAAAGCGGGCAGGTTTGCTCCATGACATCGGAAAATCCATCGATCATGAAGTGGAAGGCTCCCACATTCAGATTGGTGCTGACTTATGTAGAAAATATAAAGAATCACAGATTGTTATCAATGCAGTGGAATCCCATCACGGAGATGTGGAGCCCACTTCGTTGGTTGCATGTCTTGTACAGGCTGCTGATGCGATTTCTGCAGCAAGACCAGGTGCAAGAAGAGAAACTTTAGAAACCTATACCAACAGATTAAAACAGTTAGAGGATATTACAAACTCCTTCAAAGGAGTGGACAAATCTTTTGCTATTCAGGCAGGAAGAGAAATTCGAGTTATGGTGGTACCTGAGCATGTAAGCGATAGTGATATGGTACTGCTGGCCAGGGATATTTCCAAGCAGATAGAAGCAGAACTGGAATACCCGGGACAAATAAAGGTGAATGTAATTCGAGAATCCAGAGTAGTGGATTATGCAAAATAACGTCAACAGAAAAGAGAAGACTCCCACTGAGAAATCAGTGTGGGGTCTTTTTTTTACCTTTATAACATAGACTGTAAAGGGTGAGGTCTATGAAAAAATATATTAGAATCTTTCTCCTGCTGTACCTGGTCGGCTTTGTTTTGGGTATTGCAGGGGCTAATTATTTATTGAAAAAAACAGGATACCAGACAAGCCTTCTACCCTTCTATCTGTCTTTTGCACCGAAGGTGGAAAAGAGGATTCTTTTCTGGCAGCTTCTGGAAAAGAGGGGCGGTTGTTTTCTATTGGGAGCGCTATGCGGAACTACTGTTTTAGGGGTTCCTTTTGGAGGCATAAGCCTTTTGTGGGCAGGCTTTCTGGGCGGAAATCTAATCACACTTTTTCTGTTGGAATATGGTTTGAAGGGGATGGCTGCAGGACTGGCCTGTCTTTTTCCTCAGGCGCTGTTTTATATTCCGGGCTGGCTGTTTTTCTTTTTTGTGATAGTACAGATGAGTCAAAAATCCTGGGCCGGATTGAAAAAGGACAGGGAGGATTACAAGGCGTATTTCTTTTTCCTGTCTATGTCTGCTGTCATCCTTTTGTTGGGAATCTGGACAGAAAGTTATGTTAATCAGAATGTATTGCAGTATATTATGGAATCCTGGTTATGAGTTCACAAAAAATTTACATTTCTTTTTTCCTACATGTAGTATCTGTCGAAAAAAGGAGTTTCGATATGTTGTGTAATATGGCAAAAACCCTGAAAAAACAAGGTTTTTGTTAAAATAAGGTTTGATTTTTCCATTGTTTTTGATATATAATCGTACTATGCCTTACAGAAGGGGAATAAGATATGAAGTGCGAGATACAAGAGTTTATCGGCTATTTACATAATACCAGAGGC
>CABSEJ010000228.1 GCA_902476765.1 uncultured Blautia sp. | reverse complement strand
ATTTTTTTCATATTTTTTTATAAGTTCAGGCGAAATTTCTCCTGCCATCGGAATTCCCAGACGGATAAACTGCTCCTGTGGCGCTTCATTTTCTAACATCAGTTCCCTCATCAGCAGAATCATTCTTCTCTGTATTTCCGGGTTATGTATGGGAGCTTTCTGCTGAGAATCCTTTTCCAAATCAAAAAGCATGGTTCCATACCAGTATGGATTAAAAGGGGCTTTTGCCGGAATTTTTAGAACCTTTGCACCTTTTGTAAAAGAAAATCCCTCATATAACTCCATATTTTTTAGCTCTTCTATCCGGAATTGTGCGTTCATGTGACAGGGCATAAGGGTATAGTCATACAAAGGTTCATTGTCAGCATGAAGAGGCCCATGCATATAAACATATCTGCCGTCAGTCACATTGACATGGCCTCCGAAAATCCCAAACAAGGCAGCCTTACGAATAGGTTTGTCCTCCCAAATAGCAGGAGTCATACTTCTCCCATCCATAAATTCCGGACCGTCAATCTGGAAATATTCTGCCAAAGTAGGCACAATATCCACAGTCTGCGCCAAAGCTCTCCGTCTCTGGCCGGGCTGGGGATTTCGGGGGTCATGGATAAAAAACGGGGAGTGTACAATCTCTTCATACATAGGCTGAATGTTCTTGCCCATCCATTCCTTTTCTCCAAGCATAAAACCATGGTCCGTATTGACAATCAGCATGGTATCCTTCCACATATCATGGCTGTCCATAAAGTCCAGCACCTTTCCCAGGTAAGTATCACACATACTCATCAATGCTCCATACTCAAACCGCACATGTTCTGTTGCCTCCTTTCCATATTCATTTTTTCCGTAATCCGGCCAGTCCAGATTTTTGCCATGATAGTCATGAGGATATAAATCCTTATAGCTCTGCTGGGTATAAAAAGGCTCATGGGGGTCAAAGGCTTCAATCTGCAGAAACCAGTTATCCTCCTGTGCGTTTCTTTCCAGGAAATCCAGTCCTGCCCGGAAAGTTCTGGCCTGGGGCATGGAATCCTCTGTGGTAAGAAACTCTCTGTTTACCCAGTCATGCCTCCAGTTCTGCCCTGTTTTTCTTTTAGACAGAGTGTCGGGAAAATCCGGCCATTTTACCTGTCCTTTCCAGGGGTCTCCCTGCTGCCCCCGGATAATTTCATGGCTGTCAAACTTTGTCAGATAACAGGAACCTCCGTCTTCCCAATAGTGGAAATGGTCCGTACATATATGGGTGTATATCCCTCCTTTCTTTAATCTCGTTATAATAGAATCATCATATGGGTGCATAGGTGTCCAAAAGGTATGAAGGAAATTATATCTTCCTGTATGCAGCTCTCTTCTGGCCGGCATACAGGGCATACTTCCTCCATAAAACCTTTCAAAGGTTGTGGTTTTTTCTCCAAGCCTTTCAAAATTCGGCATTTTCGTCCACTTACATCCATAGTTTGGAAGAAACTCTCTGTTTAGAGAGTCAAACATTACCATAATTGCTTTCATACCTGTCTCCTTTTATCTTTAATTTTCCCATCTTATTTGGGATTCTCTCTGTTTTTGGTTTTTCTGATAAAAACTTCCCATTTATTTTTCTACTTTTTTGGGAACGTTCCCATTTTTAAGAAAAGAAAAAGAATTTTCTATTCTTTTTCCCTTGGCTTATTCAGCTGTCTCCACAGATATTTCTGACAGACCGGCGTATTTCAAATGTGTAAGGAACGGATACATCCATATAGGAGAGCTCCTGGTCCCTTATAACCTCCATCATCAATTGCCCGCACTGTCTTCCATAATCAAAATCCGGAAGTGAAACCGCAGTAATCAAAGCATCCTTTGTCTCTGCAGTAACCCCTCGTTCCACAGCCACAACAGAATAGTCTTTACGAAGCTCCAGCCCTCTTTCGGAAAAATAATTGATAAGGCTGTTGGCAAAATCCACGCTGTCAACAAATAATGCCGTAGCTTTTTTATCTGCGCAAAGCTGAAAGGCCTGCGCCAGTTTCTCCGGCATACATATTTTTTTATCACGCAAATCCAGAAAATCATCCGGCTCATCCTGCAGCTGATAGGTCCTGCACATCTCCTGGTAGGCCAACCAGCGGCGTTCTTTCATTTTATCGGAGCTACTGTGATAGACCATAACGGTCAGAATTTTTTTATGTCCATTGGCCAAAAGATAAGAATAAGCATCCCGGCTGTACTGATAATTTCCCATATATACCCGAAAACCTTTATGAATATCTACCCGCTCTCCGGTATATACAATAGGCCTGTATTCTTTCATCTTCTCCTTTTGGACTTCATCATCCATATCTCCCAGCAAAATCAGCCCATCCACTCTTTTTTCCTCCAAAAAGCGGATTCCCTTCTCAAATTCTTCCGTTAATTCCATCTGGGGAGAATTTATCAAAAGCAGGGAATATCCGGCTTGACTCAGTATGCTGTTGATTCCTGCCAGCCTTGTACTCAGAGACTTATTGAAAAGGGCATGGGAATCTATGCCCAAAACACCTATAACCTGGCTGCTGGCGCCTCTAAGACCTCTGGCAATCCCGTTTGGATAATAATTCAGCTCCTTTATGGCCTGCATTACCGCCCGCTCTGCCTTTTCACTGACGGAACCTCCTGTCAGAACCCTTGATACAGTGCTTTTTGAAACTCCTGCATATTTGGCTACATCTAATATTGATACACTCATATTATTTTCTCCGTTTGGTATCGTTCCCAATTTTATAGTACCTATTCTTTTCCAAACTGTCAATACAAAATCCTATATTTCTACAAATTTCCGTAACAGTTCAGCCTTGCTGAACCGTTACAGGCAAAATCCATGCAAAATCGCCTACGGCGATGGGATTTTGCCTCCTGAATCATGTTCTTACGGTCAGCGCAGCAAGTGCGCAGACCTAGGCTGAACTGTTACAAATTTCCAACCATCTTATCTTTCACTACCCCTAAAAACTCCCGCAGCAGGTAATTAGGCAGCAGAAAACCTTTGCTTTTTGCAGGTATGGGGTAAATCTTGCAATCTGTCTTCTTCCTGGCAATGGCAACGCTTCGGAATACATGAAAGTTGCTGGTAACCATGCCCAGGCATAAATTTTTCGTGCGGCTTTCATGCCATTCCTTTAAAAGTTCAAAGGTAAACTCCAGGTTTTCGCTGGTACTGGCAGATTTCTCTTCTAAAATCAGCCGAGCCCCGGAAATCCCCATTTTTCTCAGCTCCTCATACATACATTGAGCCTCAGAAATACCTTCGTCCGGCCCCTTTCCGCCGGAAAGCACAGCCTTTGTTTCCGGGTTCTGCTCCATATATGCCCGGGCCCGGTCTATACGGTACCACAGGGACAGACTTGGTCTGGTTCCTTTCACCTGAGCTCCCAGCACCACCAGATAGTCCAGATTTTTCTTCGGCTGCCTGGACATAGCTGCCTGCAGCTTCAGGATTCCCAAAAAAAGAGCTAAGGCTAAAATACCAACAGCTAATAAGCATCCGTTTCTCAAAATCACGGGAATCCAACCGCTTCTGAAAAGGATGGCTGTCCCTGTAAAGGAAACGCCAAAAACAGCCCATATAACAGGAAATTTGGAAGACAGGCCTACATAAAGAGCCAAACCGCCAAAATAACAAAAGCAGAGGATGCCTGCTGCCAGCAATATAAATTCCGCCATTTCTTCACTCTCCTTGCACTTTATAGTCTATGCTTCTTTGACTGCCGTCGGAATCGGCATTGGCTCAGATGAGAGTCCCTTGTACTTTACAGTCCATATTCCCTTTGGGCGGCCGGGCCGCCGGCTATTGGAAGCCTGACTGTCAAGCATATAACAAAAGTGTGCTTCGCACACCCTCGCAATTCCATTTTCTTCCAATAAGCACACTTTTGCTGCGCCGAGCGTGGTCAGCTTTAGCTGACATCTGCCTTTCATGCGAGTG
>CABSEJ010000227.1 GCA_902476765.1 uncultured Blautia sp. | reverse complement strand
ATGAAAATTCATTCTACGTCATTATGCTGAAAATGAACGTGCCAGTACACTAGAGAAAAGAGGAAGTATAATGAATAAAGAAGAAAAGGACCTGCCGGTAAGTGTAGAGAATATTTACCGGCTTAACGGAAGAGTACCTATTCAGAAAGCCATTCCTTTTGGCCTTCAGCATGTGCTGGCTATGTTTGTGTCAAACCTGGCTCCTGTGCTTATTGTCTGCAGTGCGGCCATTGTGAGAAGCACCGGAGATGGCCTGACCTCTGCGGAGATTACCCGGCTTTTGCAGTGTGCCATGTTCGCCGCAGGAATCGGAACCTGTATGCAGCTTTACCCTATCTGGAAAATCGGCTCCCGGCTGCCTATTGTTATGGGAGTCAGCTTTACCTTCCTGGGAAGCCTGCTGGTAATCTGCACCAATCCCGATTTGGGCTATGAAGGTATGGTAGGCGCAGTGATTCTGGGCGGTATCTTTGAGGGTCTGGTAGGTCTCAGTGCAAAGTATTGGAAACGGTTTCTTACCCCGGTAGTTTCGGCCTGCGTGGTAATCGCCATTGGTTTGTCCCTGCTGTCTGTAGGCATGGATTCCTGGGGCGGGGGAAGCGGAGTGGAAGACTTCGGCGCCTGGTATCATCTGCTGGTGGGACTGTTTACATTGGTGGTATGTCTGGTTTCCCGTTATCTGTTAAAGGGTGTCTATAAAAACCTGAATATCCTGGTTGGGCTGATTTTCGGATACATTCTGTCGGTTATCATTACAGTGGCAGGCATTGCCCCTATGGTAGATTTTTCCGGCATTTCCCAGACTATTCAGGAGGTAGGGATTTTCAGTCTTCCCAAATTAGTCTTCTTCACCAGCCATAAGCCGGTCTTTGACCTGGGAGCCTTTTTCACCATTGCCATTGTCTTTCTGGTATCTGCGGCAGAGACTACCGGAGCCACATCAGCAGTATGTACCGGAGCTCTGGGAAGAGAGATTAAGATGGAAGAGCTTCAGGGTTCCCTGGCAGTAGATGGATTTTCCAGCGCAATTTCCGGCTGCTTCGGCTGTCCGCCCCTGACATCTTTCAGCCAGAACGTAGGGCTGGTGACTATGACCGGGGTAATCAACCGTTTTACCATCTTTACCGGGGCATTGATTCTGATTCTGGCCTCCCTGTTTCCTCCTCTGGGGGCATTCTTCAATTCTCTGCCCCAGGCAGTGCTTGGAGGCTGTACGGTAATGATGTTCGGTTCTATTATGTATGAGGGAATTAAGATGCTGAAGGAATGTGAATTTGATGACCGGACCATGATTATTGTGTCCCTGGCCTTCTGTATCGGTGTGGGACTGACCCAGACATCTGGAAACTTCTTTGCCGCATTTCCCCAGGTAGTGGGAGATGTGTTTAACGGCAATGCCGTTGCCGGTGTATTTGTGGTATCCCTGCTTCTCAGTCTTTTCCTGCCCAAGAAAAAAGAAAAGGAAGAGCAGAAATAAAGAAAATATTTTGAAAGAAATCTGCAAAAAGGAGCTGCCTCCATCTGCAGGATACAGAAAAATCTGTAATCCGGCAGATGGGACAGCTCCTTTTTACAAGCCTGCTGTTTACAGACTTATTTGCCCTTATAATATTTCAAGGTATATTCGCCTTGCTGAGGCGATTATAGCAAGGAATTTCAATATTACCAAATATAATTCATTGAATCTTGTTCATTTAATTATTGACATTGACTAAGACCGGGCTTATAATGTGACTATAGTTCAATGAATGATAGTCAAGAATAAAATAAGGAGGAGTTCAAATGAGAGTAGTGGTGACAGGCGGATGCGGACATATTGTTCTGTTCTTCCTGCTGGGCCCACGGTCATGGGGAAATACTGCCTTTCCAGCCGGATGATTTGAAAAAACAGCCTCTGGATGAGTATGGGAAGCAGAAATTTGCATCTGAGATATATTTAAAAGACCTGTACCGTCGAGAGGGATTCCCGGCTACCATTATCATGCCGGGACAAATTTCAGGTCCGGGCTGGACCATTATGAATCCCTGGGCAAATAAAACCCTGGCGCCTTTTCAGAAAATTGCCGATGGAGAGGAGATATTACTGCCTAACTTCGGTATGGAAACTCTGCACCATGTCCATGGATATGATGTGGCACAATGCTTTTTCCTGGCTATTACCCATCGTAATCAGGCTCTGGGGGAAAGCTTCGACGCAGTCAGCGGCGGTTCTGTCACCTTATACGGTTATGCCAAGCTGATGTATGAATTTTTCGGAAAAGAGCCAAGAATCGGCTTTCTGCCATGGAAAGAGTGGTGTGACTATGTAGGAGACCCGGTTGAATGTGAGGATACCTACTACCATATTACCCGCAGTGGATTTTTCAGTATAGCAAAGGAAGAGAAGCTGCTGGATTATCATCCCAAGTACACCAATGTGGAGACCATAAAAATAGCTGTGCAAAGCTATGTGGACAGAGGTTTGATTAAGGTCTGAGGCTGTGTTTTTATGTTCATAAAAAGAGGCCCTTCTTTCTGCTATACTATAGGGGAAAGGAGGGCCTTGTTCTTCCCCATTTACTTTCGGCTTTTTTCAAATACATTCTGATGGTTTGAAGTTGATTTTGCCCGTTGAGGAATAAGGACGTTCTGCCAGCTAAAATTCTTTCACACCGAACTGGTTCCGGTACTGCTTCAGGGTCATGCCGGTATGTTTTTTAAACACTTTTCCTAAATGGCTTTGGGAGGAAAAACCCAGATAGGCCGCAATCTCACTGTAGGAGTAGGGAGAGTAGGAGAGAAGGTTTTTCGTCAGATTGACCTTCTCTCTGAGGATGAAATCCGTAATAGTGAGCCCTTCGTGCTGACGGAAAATTTCGGAGAGATAATTGGCGTTTAAGTATAGCTCCTCTGCAATGTCCTGGATGCGGATTTTTTCGTGAAGATGTTTAAAAATATAATCCTTGCACCGGTCTACCCGGGGATTCTGGTTCTTTTGGGGTCTTCCTGTTTTCTGAAGATTTAAGTCTGCTACCATCTCCGCATATTTGAATTCAAACTGGTGCATCATGTTCAGCAGAACCGCTGTATCCGATTCTTCCTCCAGCATCTGGATAAAAACGTCACTCATAGAGAAAGAAACCTCCGGAAGAACACCGCCCCGTATGGCTGCCCGGCTGGCCAGGGTAACCACCACAATACCACGGTTACGCATATGGCGCACATGGTCTTTGGCCAGGGTTCCGATTTTTCCTGTATAGTCCTCCTGAAGGCTTTTTCTGAGCAGCTCTATGTCACCCTGTTCAATACTGGAAAATTCCCGCAATTCCTGGTCATAGGGGTTGTGAGGCTGTTCCTGCTCTCGCCGGTCAAAGACCAGGGAAGAGAAATCTTCCATGATAGCGTCATCCATGGAATCATCCATACAGTTGGCAGCCACCAGGTCGTCAAGGGTAAGAAAACTGGTGTGCTGCAGATTATAGACAAGAAGAACATGGGAGGTGAAATCGGAAAATTCACATTCCGGTACCGGAGCCATTTCTTCTGGGGAGAGCCGGATACTGTCCAGGTTCCGATTCATATGTACCGGTGAAGAAAAACGGACCGGGCCAATGAGAAAGTCTTGTATGGCAGAAGGAACGTAGGCATAATAAAGGGTTCGATGAATGGAAAAAAGAATGGGAAGAGAAGAGCAGGAGCCGGTTTTTATCCATGCTTCCAGGGCCTGGCACAGGTCACCGACAGCCAGGAAAGAGTCCTGAAAATCCTGCCTGCCGCAGAAAATTTCAGGGATTGTGTCTGGGTATAGAGGATGGGGCCAGGATTTTACAATAGTGTGAAGACCATAGGATACATGGTGCATCAGGTATGCAGTGTTCATAGATTTCTCCTTTTCAGCGAGAGTGAGAGTATAGTATGTTGGGATTTGATACACTTATCCAGAGAGGATATTCTGATGTTGGGGTCAAAAGGTATTTTGACCCCTTTGATACCGGATTGCTCCGCACGGTGTGCTCCCG
>CABSEJ010000226.1 GCA_902476765.1 uncultured Blautia sp. | reverse complement strand
AATCGGGGCAACAGGATTTGAACCTGCGACCTCACGGCCCCCAGCCGTGCGCGCTACCAAGCTACGCCATACCCCGGAAACGAATATTAGTATACCATAAATTTCAAAAAAATCAACCGTTTTTTTTGAAATTCTAAACTTTTTCATTTTTTCATTTTCTTACAGGATTTTATCTTTTACCAAAGAAAACCATCTTCGTTATAGTAATTATATCCTTCAATACTTCTTTTCAATTCTGTTTAATGCGAAACCAAAAAAATTTTTTTCTATAATATCCCAGTTAATTGTTTTTTCTACCTAGTTGACAAATAAGCTGTTTGGTGATATGGTTAATTACACAAGTAATGAACCATATAAGTAACTAAGGAAAATAAGAGGAAAGAGGTACAACACTGTGCAAGGGATGGTAATAACAGGTTTATCTTGTAAATACAGAGATGAGAAAGGATGTGAGAAAGATTGCAGGCATTGTTAAACCAGGAGAAATCTATATATTTACAGATTAAAGAGATGTTGGAACAGGATATTTTGCGGGATATTCTGCTGGAGGAGGAGAGAGTGCCCAGCACCAATGAGCTGGCAAAGCTCTATGCTATCAATCCGGCTACCGCAGCAAAAGGGGTTAATTTATTAGTGGATGAAGGTATTTTATATAAAAAGAGAGGGATAGGTATGTTTGTAGCAGCAGGAGCCAAGGAAACTATAAGACAGAAGAGAAAAGAACATTTTTTTGAGGATTATATAAAGGAAATGCTGGCTGAGGCCAGAAATCTGGGGATTTCCAGAGAAGAGCTGATAGGCATGATTGCAGATGCGAAAGGAGAACAGTAATGATGGATGGAAATATAAATGGAAATAAATTAGAATGCAGAAGACTTACCAAAAAATATGGAAAACAAGAGGTTTTAAGTCAAATAGATTTGACCCTGGAGAAGGGGAAAATTTACGGATTGATTGGGCGGAACGGAGCAGGTAAAACCACAATGCTGTCCATTCTCTCAGCCCAAAATCCTGCCACAGAAGGAAAAGTGATTTTGGATGGAAAGCAGGTCTGGGAGAATCCACAGGCTCTTGAGCATATTTATTTTTCACGGGAGATTCAGCCTAATTCTTCAGCTAACTCTTCTGGCCTGAAGGTAAAGGATTATTTAAAAATAGCCCGGGAGTATCTGCCTTATTGGGATGAGGAAATGGCACAGCGTCTGCTGAAACTGTTTCATCTGGATGTAAAGAAGAAAATCATAAAGCTTTCCAAAGGGATGACTTCCATGCTGACCATTATTCTGGCCCTGGCCAGCAAAGCGGATTTTACGTTTCTGGATGAACCGGTGGCAGGCCTGGATGTAGTAGCCAGAGAGCAATTTTACCGTCTTCTTCTGGAGGAATTTACGGAAAGCGGGAGAACCTTTGTTATATCTACCCACATTATTGAAGAGGCGGCAGACTTATTTGAAGAAGTTATTTTTCTGCACAATGGCCGGATTCTTTTAAAGGAGAATACCCAGGAGCTTTTGGAACACAGTGTCTATGTAAGCGGAAAAGCTGATGCAGTGGACAGAGCTGTGGAGGGAAAAGAAGTACACAGGCAAGAAACTTTGGGCAGAAGCAAAGGGGTCATGGTCAGGCTGAAGGAAGGGGAAAGTCTGTCCGGAGAAGATATTACTTTGCAGCCTATGAACTTGCAGAAGATTTTTGTTTCCCTATGCGGGGAGGAGGATGCATGATGAAGAAAAAAAGAGTGAAAGGAATTCTACAGGAAACAGGTGAGGATTTGGTACTATGTCTGTTGATAGTTCTGATTTGCTTTGCCATAAGGGAAGTATCCGGCTCATCACTGACAGGATATGGCTTTTTTAACCGGTTAGGAGAAACCCTTAGCGGACTTTTGTTGATTATGGCATTTTTAATCCTTGGTTTGACCATATATGCCCGATATATATCCTATGTGCCGGTGAAGTTGTCTATGAGCTGTACCAGAAAACAGCTTTTTATGGATATACAGTTGTATAAGCTTCTCACTGCGGGAGCGGTTTGTCTGATTGGCCTGGCAGGCACTTATTTATCTGTTTATCCTGATATTCCGGACCTTACCGAAGTGAAACAATGGCTGTGGGGATTTTTATGTTTGATAACAGCCCAGTCTGTGGTGGAGCTGTTGGTACTTCTTTATTTAAAGATACAAAAGGCCTGGCTGATGATGGCTGTAATGGTGGTGCTGTTTACGGCTATAGGTGCGGGGGTAGGATATACAGTAGGTGCTATTCTGAACGGACAGATGGTAGGGATGAAAATTGATTTAACTGTTTTTCGGGAATGGCTGCTGCCTATTTTTCTTTCTATTGCAGCGGTCTGTTTCCTGGTTATAGGAATATCCTGGAATCTGATGAAAAAAATAGAAAGTCGTATATAGGAGGTGTGGACATGAGAAGAGAAATAGAAAAGGAATGGAGGCTGAGACGCAGGGACCTGTTGTTTTTTGCAGTAGTGTCAGCTTTAGTATGGGTAGTGGGGATTCTCCTGCAGATGCTGGTCGTGAAAGCATTAGGGAATCCTCGTGTAGTACCCTTAGCGTCTATCATGACAACTGTCTGCATGGCAGGCATGTCCTGTATGGGCTTCGGCGCAGACTGGGTTTATAATTTTGACCTGGCTCTGTCCTTTGGCAGAACCAGGAAGAGATTCCTTTTATACAGCAGTATTGTTTATTTCCTGGGTAATGTAATTTTGCTTTTGGAGATGAAGATTTTTCTGGAAGCGGAGCTGCTTTTTTGGAAAGGCGGATTTCTGCGGCTGGAGGCTGAGAAAAGCATAGGGGATTTACTGATGAGTCAAATAGCAGTTTCCTATACCTCCATTGCCTGGATACCGGCTTATGGGGCTCTGCTTACGGGAATTGCCTGTGCCGGGGGCGCAGTGGTTCACAGATTCAGGGGTAAAGGCGGAGCGGTTCTGCTTCTTTTGTGGTTCCTGTTGTGCTTACTTTTACCAAAATCAGAGGTAAGCACTCAGGTGACCAGGGTGCTGTCTTTTTACGGCAGTCTTTCCATGGGACTTCAGTTCCTTTTAGTTCTGCTTTTAGGAATGGCCGTATGGGCGATAGGAGCCTTTTCTATGAGAAAAGGCCGGGTGTATTAAAAATAAAAAGTAATAATATGGATTAATGAAATACATCGGAATAGAAATAAACAGTTGTTATTCTGTTATACATAAGATATAATATAACTAATAATAGAGGAAAGCAAAAACAGAGACGGTTCTTTGCTTGATGATTGAACTGAAAAAGAGGGGCGAGTAATCGCTCCTTTTTCCATAAAAATCGGACTTAATAGAAGCATAAAACGGAGAAAGGGTATAAAGATGAGGTTAAAAAGTGTTCGACATACCAGGGCTTTACGTGCAGCGCAGGATAAAATTTTATGTTCCAAACTGGCGCAATATGTAAAAGAACTGTATTTATATGGAAGTGTGGCCAGAGAACAGGAAAAATGGGATAGTGATATTGATTTGCTGCTGGTGCTTGACTCATCTCAGAAAGGAAATCATGAGATTAAAAAGGAGATTGTATACTTAAAGGGCAATATTACAGATGATGAAATAGATGCACCGGAGATAGACCTCAAGGTTGTGTTTGGGGAAACATGGAAAACAAGCAAGCAAACTTACTATAAAAATATTCTGCAGGAGGGGCGAGATATATGGAAAAAGATTTGAAGACCTATTATGACTTTGCAGAGAACACATATCAATTTCTAATAAATGCGTACAATCAGGGATTAGTAGCAAACGCTATGGGGGCTATGGCACAGGAAATATGTGAAAAGTATTTAAAACATTTAATTGAGGAATATATTATTCCACAAAATTCCCAGGACAATTTCCTAAAAACGGAAATATTAAGAACCCATAATTTAAGTAAGCTTTCAAAGTATATTAGTAGTCATCTTCCAGAGGTAAAGTTAAATCGGCAGGCCTTAAATCTTGTAAACGGATTATATTTTACAACAAGGGATCCGGGTG
>CABSEJ010000225.1 GCA_902476765.1 uncultured Blautia sp. | reverse complement strand
TTTAACGGACTGCGCCCTTCTCTTCGTGACAAGAGAGAACAGATTATCCGTGATTTTTTTGGAAAGGTAGGCAAGAACTGCTGGATAGAATCTCCTTTCAATTGTGACTATGGATATAATATCACGGTAGGAGATAATTTCTATACCAATACCAACTGCTGTATTTTAGACTGCGCCAAAGTAACCATCGGCAATAATGTATGGATAGGTCCCAATGTAGGAATTTA
Organism: uncultured Blautia sp.; assembly: GCA_902476765.1. Lineage (GTDB taxonomy): Bacteria > Bacillota > Clostridia > Lachnospirales > Lachnospiraceae > Blautia. The sequence continues at coordinate 3,842 of CABSEJ010000225.1, read as the reverse complement.
TACGCCGGAACATGCCTTTGACCCGGAGGAACGGGCCGCTGGTTACGAACACGCTTTGCCTGTGGTAATCCAGGATAATGTGTGGCTCTGCGGCGGCGTCACCATTACCGGAGGCGTTACCATTGGCGCAGGTTCTATCATAGGTGCCGGAGCGGTGGTGGTAAAGGATATTCCCTGCGGCGTTATAGCCGCAGGAAATCCTGCCAGGGTAATCCGGAAAATCACCCCACAAGATAAGCTAAATCTTCCTTTACCTTTGTGATTCCTCCTATACCGAAGTTCTCTGTGAGAACCTTGGCCACATTAGGAGAGAGAAATGCCGGAAGAGTGGGACCCAGGCGTATATTTTTTACGCCCAGATGCAGAAGGGCCAGAAGTACGATTACCGCCTTTTGTTCGTACCAGGAAATATTATATACAATAGGAAGTTCATTGATGTCCTCCAGACCGAACACTTCTTTTAGCTTTAAGGCAATCACCGCAAGGGAATAAGAGTCATTACACTGTCCTGCGTCTAAGACTCTGGGTATCCCTCCGATGTCCCCTAAATCCAGCTTATTGTATTTATATTTCGCACAGCCTGCTGTAAGGATTACCGTATCCTGCGGCAGAGCCTTGGCAAATTCTGCATAATACTCTCTGGACCTGCTCCTTCCGTCGCATCCTGCCATAACTACAAATTTTCGGATAGCGCCGCTTTTTACCGCTTCCACAATCTTGTCCGCCAAAGCCAGCACCTGATTATGGGCGAAGCCTCCTACAATTTCTCCCTCTTCTAAGGCTGCCGGAGCTTCACATCTTTTAGCATGGGCAATGATTTCTGAGAAATCTTTTTCTTCCCCTATTTCCCCCGGAATGTGAGTACATCCCGGAAAACCTGCAGCGCCTGTGGTATAAATCCTGTCTTTATAGCTGTCTTTGGGTGGAACCAGACAGTTGGTGGTAAGGAGAACAGGACCATGGAAGGCTTCAAATTCCTCCTTCTGTTTCCACCAGGCATTTCCGTAATTTCCCACAAAGTTGTCGTATTTTTTAAAGAAAGGATAATAATGGGCCGGAAGCATCTCCGAATGAGTATATACATCCACGCCGGTTCCTTTTGTCTGCTCCAGCAGCATCTCCAAATCCCGCAAATCATGGCCGGAAATCAAAATGCCCGGATTCTTTTTCACTCCGATATTTACTTTTGTAATTTCCGGATTACCGTAGTGAGAAGTATTGGCCTTGTCTAAAAGAGCCATAACCTCTACCCCGTATTTTCCGGTTTCCATGGCAAGTCCTATCAGTTCCTGCACTCCAAGGGAGTCATCCAGAGTCCGGGCCAAAGCCTGGTTAAGGAACCTGTCAATCTCCCGGCTTTCTTCTCCCAGGGCATTGGCATGTTTCAGATAAGCTGCCATTCCCTTTAAGCCATAGGTAATCAGTTCTCTTAAACTGCGGATATCTTCATCTTTGGTAGAAAGAATTCCCGCTTTGTCAGCCATTTCTTCCAGGGCCTGGTCCCCTTCTGCCATCCAGAGAGCAGCTTCTGACAATCCTTTTCTGGTTTTCAGCTTTCCGGACAGCTCTGCTTTCAGCCTCTGCGTCTCTTTTATTTTTTCTGAAATCTTTTCATCATCAAAATTCACATTTGTAATGGTAGTAAAAAGGTTGTCTGACACCAAATGGTTCCACTCCTCCTTGGAAGGGGCACCTTCCTTATCCAGAGCTGTCAAAACCTCTGCCAGTCCTTTGGTAACATAAATCAGCAAATCCTGCAGTCCGGCCGTATGAGCATTTTTTCCGCATACTCCCATCTGGGTACAGCCTTTACAGCCTGCCGTCTCCTGACATTGATAACAAAACATTTTGTTTTCCATAGAAAATCCTCCTGTTTGATTTTTCTGTTTCCTTATTATATCGGTATACAGAAGAATTTCCGTTGTTATAACAACACAACAAAAGGATTCTCCTTAATTTCTATTTACCAGCTGATATTTTCAATTTCCTTTACACCTGTAGGTTCCCCATGGTTTAACACCAGCTTCAGAGTATAATTTCTGCGAAATCTGTCTCTGTTTCTGGTACCGTAAATTTTCACATTACAGTCTACCCGTCCGTATTCCTGGTCTTTGTATTCTACCTTGTATGCGCTTTTTATTTCTGTTTCTACCAATCCGACTTTCACATCTCCATCCTCATAAAACTTATTCCAGTCTTTCATCACCTTCTCTCTTTCCTCATCCGATACAATACTGGCCTCCAAAGCCTTTCTTACAATCCGTTTATCCTCATCACTTGAATCGCTGTCCACCAACAGATATGCCTCAGCCCAACGGGTAATCTCTGCCTTTATTTTTTCTGTTTCTTCCTCCCCGTATGTCTTACCGGCCGTAGGCAAATCATCGGCTATGTATTCTATATTGCCGCCGGTTTTCTCTTTATCCTTACATCCCCATGTGAAAACCAATACCAGGCATATTAGAGCCAAAAGCTTCCGGTACTTTTTCATTTTTTCAGTCAGCTTCCTTTCTGCTATCCGCTAAACCCTAACCTCCGTGTACAAAGGTACACATACCGAGACCGCTGCACCAAACATCATCCCTGTAGACATTTAATGCAACGGTCCCCGTTCTTACTTATTTCATTGTATTCAGAAAAGTTATCTGCGAACTCTTCTCATTACGGCAGCTCCAAGCACCAGTAAGCTTCCCATTACTCCTGCCACTGCACCTGCAGTATTAGATGTGTCGCCTGTCTTAGGTGATTTTTTGGTATCTTTATCGCTGTCTTTATCCTTCTTCTCTGTTTTAACTGTTTCTGTCTTCTTGTCAGTAGTATCATTCTGAGGTTTATCTACAACCTGTCCTGGATTTGATGGTTCATCAGTATCTCCGGGCTGCTCCGGATTTGATGGTTCATCAGTATCTCCAGGCTGCTCCGGATTTGATGGTTCATCAGTATCTCCAGGCTGCTCCGGATTTGTCGGTTCGTCAGTATCTCCAGGCTGTTCTGGGTCTGTTGGCTCATCAGGAATCAGCTCTACTAACATAGTATGTCCTCCAACAGAACCTGCAGGCATCTGAATATCGGTTACCTGGTCTACTCCCTCAGCCAGCTGGTATCCTTCCGGAAGCTGGAAATCGGTGCCCAGGCTAAAGATATGCGTATCGCCTTCCTCTGGATTTACTTCTGCTGTTAATACAGTGCTTCCCACTACTTCGCCGTAAACAGTTTCGAAAGTAACTGTCAGCTTTGTCTCACTCTGGCTCTGTACAATGGGCTCTACAATCATAGTGTGTCCGCCTACGGAACCATATGGAATCTGAATATCTACAATCTGCTCTACACCTTCAGCAAGCTGATAACCCTCAGGAAGCTGGAAATCTTTTCCTAAGTTAAAGGTGCAATTCTCTCCGTCCTTGCCCTCTGATGTATGTAAATAAACTTCACCTACATATTCACCATATACAGTCTCAAAAGTAACAGTTAAAGCTGTTTCTTTCTGGATTTTCTTAACGGAAACCTCTAAATGAGCGCCTTCCTCAGCCAGGAAATCTCCGCTGATAGTCATCTCGTATCCTACCGGTACATACTGCTCTAATACAGAGTAGTTGTTTACTCCTTCAGGTACCCAGTAATCTCCTCCGCCAATCACTTCTTCTCCGTCTTTGAAGACAATGTTCATGATGATGTCTTTCTGGATTTTCTTAACGGAAACGTCTAAATGAGCGCCTTCCTCAGCCAGGAAATCTCCGCTGATGGTCATCTCGTATCCTACCGGTACATACTGTTCTAATACAGAGTAGTTGTTTACTCCTTCCGGTACCCAGTAATCTCCTCCGCCAATCACTTCTTCTCCG
>CABSEJ010000224.1 GCA_902476765.1 uncultured Blautia sp. | reverse complement strand
GGCTTTGATTCTTGCAGATGAACCCACGGGAAATCTGGATACTCAAAACAGCAGCGAAGTAATCGCTCTTTTAAAAGAAGCCTCCAGGAAATATGAGCAGACTATTATCATGATTACCCATAACCGGGGCATAGCACAGACCGCTGACCGTGTATTGCAGGTATCAGACGGTGTACTCTCTGATTTTGGGAGGTACCGGGAATGAAAAGTTATCTCAGCTTGATTCCGATTTCCGCCAAAGTCCGCAGGCGGCAAAACCGGATAACCATATTATGCATCCTGATTTCCGTGCTGCTGGTCACAACGGTTTTCAGTATGGCGGACATGATGATACGCACCGAAGCCTCCGCTTTGCGAGAAAAGCATGGAAACTGGCATATTGAAATCCAAAATCTTTCTTCTTCTGTGGGGGAAGAAATCCGCAGAGAATCCTGGGTTTTTGCAGTAGGATGGTCTGAAACATTTAACCGTGACGGGGATCAGCCCTTCTATATAGGTGAGAAGAAGGCTGTCCTGCAGGGCACAGATGAAGCTTACATGACACAGCTTACCAGCAGTCTGGAGGAAGGAAATTTTCCGAGCCAAGACAACCAAGTCATACTCAGCTCTAATGCCAAGGAAGCCATCCATGTAAAGCTTGGGGATGAAGTTACTTTGCATACTCCTGCCGGAGACAAAATTTTCACTGTATGTGGCTTTGGCTCAGACGATAAAGCCTATTATCAGGGGCAGCTTTTTCTTATTGGAGTCTATATGGATCAGACTGCCTTTACCGGCCTGATGGAGGAAAACGGCATTGTTTCTAATCCGGCCTGCTATGTTAGGTTTCAGGAGACCGCAAAAGCCGGCAAAGCCATCTCAAAATTACAGGAAAAATACCAGTTGCCTGAGGACAGTATTTCCGAAAACACAGCGGTGATGGGGATTTCAGGGCAAAGCAGTCTGGAATCCATGAAAAATATCTACACAATCGCTTTTGTTCTGTTTGCGCTGGTGCTGCTGGCAGGTATTCTGATGATTTCCGGAAGCCTGAACAGCACTATAACCCAGCGAACTGCATTTTTTGGCATGCTGCGCTGTATAGGAGCCAGCCGCAGGCAGATTATCCGCTTTGTCCGCATAGAGGCTTTGAACTGGTGCAAAACTGCAGTGCCCGGAGGATTGTTCCTGGGAACTCTCATTACCTGGGGACTGTGTTTGCTTCTCCACTACGGAATCGGCGGTGAATTTGCCACAACGCCTGTATTCTGCCTTAGTCCGGTGGGACTGGTAAGCGGCGCCCTGGTAGGGATAGTAACAGTATTTTTAGCTGCCCAGTCTCCGGCCAGACATGCTGCCCGGGTATCTCCCGTAGCTGCTGTCTCCGGACATACAGAAAAGGATCCATCCCTGAAGCGGCCTTCCAAACTGGGCTCTGGAAAAATTGATTGGATGCTAGGCTTCTATCACGCCTCTGCGTCCAAAAAAAACTGGTTTCTCATGACAGCCTCCTATGCCCTTAGCATTATTTTGTTTTTCTGCTTTTCCGTGGGACTGGACTTCGCCCGTGAGCTGCTGCCTTCCCTGCGTTCCTGGCAGCCGGATATTACATTTAACGGCTATGCCAACGCTCTGATACTGGACCAGAGCTTAACAAATGAAATTCAGGCAATACCTGGCGTAACCCATGTGTTCGGCAGCTCTTATATAAACCAGGTACCTGTGGATTCTTCCAGACCGGAAATCTCCTCTGTAAGTCTGGCATCCTACAGCGATTACCTGCTAAACTGTTCAGAAGGCAGTGTGGTTCAGGGAGATATATCTGCCATTTACAAGGATACCCATAAGGTAATGACCATACAAAATAAAGACAATCCCTTGAAACTGGGAGATACGCTGGTAATCGCAGGTAAAGAAGTACAGATTGCCTGTGTTCTGTCTGACGGCTTGTTTTCCAGTGAATCCATTGTAATCTGCTCCCAGAAAACATTCCAACAGCTGATGGGACAACAGGACTATTCCTTAATAGGGGTTCAATTGGAAAAAAATGCTCCTGATACCGCCATAGAAAGGCTTAGCAGCCTGGTTTCCCAGGATGTAATCTATTCGGATATGCGGGAAAGCAATCGTCAGGATAGGGCCACTTATTGGGCCACACGAATTATTGGCTATAGCTTTTTAGCCATTATCGCAATGATTACAGCCTTTCATATCATCAATAATATCTCCATGAGTGTCACGGCCCACACAAAACAGTACGGTACTATGCGGGCTGTTGGTATGGAAGGCAGACAGCTTACCCGGATGATTACAGCAGAGGCCTTTACCTATGCATTTTCCGGACTCTTGGCAGGCTGCGGTGTGGGACTTCCACTTAGCCGCCTCTTATATCTCAGGCTCATCACCCGATATTTCGGAACTGCCTGGCATTTGCCTGTAGATAGCCTTTGCATTATTTTCCTGTTTGTCTTTGCTTCTGCAGCTGCTGCAGTTCGGGGGCCGTCAAAAAGAATATGCCGTATGGCTATTACAGAAACCATTAAATCCCTCTAGTGTACTCGTACGTCCTTTGTCTTACAGAATGAATTTTCATCCTGTAAGACAGAGGAATGAGGTACAGAGACGACTACGAAATTTTCCCATTTATTCTCCCTCCTTCTTCATTATTTTCTTGCTATTGCAAGAGAGCAAAACATTACTAAAGCAGCAGAATCATTATTTGTGACCCAATCTACCTTGTCTAAACAAATGATGGATTTAGAAAAACAATTGGGAAAACAGCTTTTTATACGTGGGAAAAGAAAGATAACATTAACAGAAGAAGGCGCCTTTCTCCGGAACCGTGCCCAGGAGATTTTAGAGCTGATTGACAATACAGAATCTGCATTCCGCACAAACGATAATGCTTTGGGAGGAGATATTACTATTGGCTGCGGCGAAACTGCTGTCATGGATGTTATAACACAACAATTTGCAGATTTTCACCGCCAATATCCGGATGTAAAATTTCACACCCACAGCGGTGATGCTGACATGGTTTTGAGCCGGCTTGACAAAGGCCTTGTAGATATGGGACTTCTTCTGGGTCCCATTCGCCAGGAAACTATTTGAATATCCGTCAAAAGGATACTTTCGGACTTTTGATGCCACAAGATTGTGAACTGGCCTCACAGAAAACAATTCCCATTGAACAATTAAAAACTCTGCCCTTGATACTGGCGGAGCAGACATTTTTGGGACACCAGGAGCTGGAGTGGTTTGGATTTGATTATTCCAAAATGAATATAGTCGCCACCTATAACCTCATCTATAACGCAACATTTATGGCAGAGCGTGGAATCGGCTATGTGTTATGTATTGACAAACTGGTAAATACCAGAGGACGTAACCTTACATTCCGTCCCATTGTCCCTAAACTATCTGTGGATTTATATATTGTGACGAAAAAATACCAGACCTTTTCCCCGGCTGCCAAAGCTTTTTTAGAACAATTGAAAAAAAAATCTAAAACTACTAATGTAAATAAATCTTTATAAAGGAAGTGCATCAGAAATGAACTATAAATACATAGACATGGAAACTTATAAAAGGCGGAGCCATTTTGAATATTTTAACAGCCTGGCCTACCCCTATGTGGGTGTAACCGTAAATGTAGATATTACAGAGCTTTTGAAGACTATCAAGGGACAGCATCTGCCTTTCTTTTTCACCATCTGCTATTGTGTCTCCCGTTCTGCCAATAAAATTCCGGAATTCCGGCAGCGGATTTTGAATAATCAGATTATAGAATTTGATTCCTGCCCCACCTCCCACACAGTAGCTTTAGAGGACGAAACTTATTGCTATTGCAGCCTTGACAGCAATTGTTCTTTTGAGACTTATATCCAATATGCTGTCAAGGAGCAGGAAAAGGCAAAGCAGGACCATTCTATTGATGAAAGTGAAGAAGATTCCCTGGATAAAATTTTTATCTCGACTTTGCCCTGGCTCTCCTATACCTCTCTTATTAACCCTACCCCTTATCCTGCGGACAGTAACCCCAGGATTACATGGGGAAAATACTTTACCCAGAATGATAAGGTACTGCTGCCTGTGTCGGTGTTGTGTCATCACGCCTTAGTTGACGGATTACATATTTCTGAATTCTATGATTTCCTTCAGGAACAA
>CABSEJ010000223.1 GCA_902476765.1 uncultured Blautia sp. | reverse complement strand
AAAGTTACGGTTGGTAGTGGAAATACATCTCTCACCTTCCGCCAAAATCCCCATATAGCCGCCCAGACAGGGTCCGCAGGTAGGAGTGCTGACCACAGCTCCTGCTTCAATAAAGATTTTCAGCAGTCCTTCCTCCATAGCCTGAAGATAGATTTTTTGAGTAGCCGGTATTACGATACAGCGCACTCCCTTTTTCACTTTTCTGCCTTTCAGAATTTCTGCCGCACATCTTAAATCATCAATTCTTCCGTTTGTACAGGAACCGATAACAGACTGGTCAATGACTACATCCTCTGTAATCTGGTCCATGGTCCTGGTATTGGAAGGCAGATGCGGAAATGAAATAGTAGGCTTTAAAGCGCTTAAATCAATGGTATATTCCTCATCATACACTGCGTCCTCGTCTGCCTCATAGACCTTATAAGGACGGTTGGAATGTTCCTCCATATAGGCCTTTGCCAAATCATCAACAGGGAAAATTCCATTCTTTCCACCTGCTTCTATAGCCATATTAGCGATAGTGAAACGGTCGTCCATGGTAAGGTTTTTCACACCCTCACCTACAAACTCCATAGATTTATAAAGGGCGCCGTCCACCCCAATCATGCCGATAATATGCAGTATCACATCCTTGCCGCTGACCCATTTGGAAGGCTTTCCTATCAGATTAAATTTAATAGCAGAAGGCACCTTGAACCAGGCTTTTCCGGTAGCCATTCCCGCTGCCATGTCTGTACTTCCCACGCCAGTAGAAAAAGCCCCTAAGGCGCCGTATGTACAAGTATGAGAATCCGCACCGATAATCACATCTCCTGCTACGGTCAGTCCCTTTTCCGGAAGAAGGGCATGCTCTATTCCCATCTCTCCTACATCAAAATAATTCGTAATATCATGGCGACAGGCAAACTCTCTTACGCATTTGCAATGCTCCGCTGATTTAATATCCTTGTTGGGAATAAAATGGTCCATGACCAGGGCCACCTTATCCTTGTCAAAAACTGTTTTCACAGTCATTTTATCCATTTCATGAATAGCCACCGGTGAGGTAATATCATTACCCAGCACCAGGTCTAAATCTGCCTCAATCAACTGTCCGGCTTCTACCTTATCCAACCCTGCATGGGCTGCCAGAATTTTCTGGGTCATTGTCATTCCCATAGCTATATCCTCCTGTTCTGTTAATCTGTTTCATCATTGTTCTACAGGTTTTTCTGTTATGCTATTGCCATTTTATCATAGGTTTTGCTATAATAGAAATACATATTAAACATGACAGGCATAACTTAAACTCATAAAAGAGAAAGGAGCCCACTATGGACCAGAATTTATCCCTTTATAAAGTATTTTATACCGTGGCAAACGCCGGAAATATTTCTAAGGCTGCCGCAGAGCTTTTTATCAGCCAGCCTGCCATCAGCAAGTCCATCCGAAAGCTGGAGCAAAGCCTGGATGTTACCTTGTTTTCCAGAAATTCCCGGGGCGTCCAGCTTACAGAAGAAGGAGAGGTCCTCTATGATTATGTACAGAGAGCTTTCTACGCCCTTCAGACCGGGGAAGCGCAGTTAAAAAAAATTAACGATTTAGGCATTGGCCACCTGCATATCGGTGTATCTACCACCCTGTGCAAATATATGCTGCTGCCATATCTGAAAGAATTCGTGGCCGCCCATCCCCATATCCGCATTACCATTGACTGCCAGTCAACCAACCACACTCTCCATCTTTTAAAAGAGAACAAAATAGACCTGGGACTTATCGGCAGGCCGTAGCGCCTTCACCATATTCACTTTGATTCCTTGGGAGAAATCGAGGATATTTTTGTCAGCACCCAGTCTTATCTTGACAATCTCTCCCTGCGCACCAGCCGCAAGGATGATTTGTTCAAATCCGCCACCTTAATGCTGCTGGACAAGGAAAACATGACACGCCAGTATATAGACGACTATCTGTCTCTGTACCATATTGAAACCAACAATACTCTGGAGGTTTCCACCATGGACCTGCTTATTGAATTTGCCAAAACAGGACTGGGCGTGGCCTGTGTCATACGCCAGTTTGTGGAAAACGAACTAAAAGACGGAACTTTGGTAAACATCCCTCTGGAGGCGCCTCTCCACAAGCGGGAAATCGGTTTTGCTTATCTGGAAAACATCCAGCAGACCTCAGCGGTTAAAGAATTCATCCAGTTCTACCGGCAAAAATCCGGTCAGGAAGAAACAGAAAACGGGTAAGAGTTTATGGCTCCTACCCGTTTTTTTGCCTTTATCTGGCCTTTCTATTCTTTAGTTATCAATCAGTTTCTCTTTTCCGTTCCAGCTGTACAGCTTACGAAGGTCTGCGCCAACCTGCTCTAACTGATGGGAAGCTTCTTTTCTTCTCATAGCATTGAAGAACATGCAGCCGGACTGGTTCTCCAGAATCCAGTTCTTTGCAAAAGTTCCGTCCTGAATATCAGACAGAATCTGTTTCATGGCTTTCTTAGTGTCTTCTGTAACAATCTTTGGTCCTGTGATGTAATCACCGAACTCAGCTGTATTGGAAATGGAATATCTCATACCCTGGAAACCGCTCTCGTAGATTAAGTCTACAATCAGTTTCATCTCATGGATACACTCAAAGTAAGCATTTTCCGGTGCGTAGCCAGCCTCAACCAGAGTCTCAAAACCGGCTTTCATCAAAGCGGTAACGCCGCCGCAAAGTACAGCCTGCTCTCCAAACAGGTCTGTTTCAGTCTCTACCTTAAAGGTTGTTTCCAGAACACCTGCTCTTGCTCCGCCTAAAGCTGCTGCGTAAGCCAAAGCCTTGTCTTTTGCTTTTCCGGTGTAATCCTGCTCAACAGCAACCAGACAAGGAGTTCCTCTGCCAATCTGGTATTCGCTTCTTACTGTGTGACCGGGAGCCTTTGGTGCAATCATAGTAACATCTACATTTGCCGGAGGCTTAATCTGTCCGAAGTGGATAGCAAAACCATGAGCAAACATCAGCATGTTTCCTTCCTCCAGGTTTGGCTCGATAGACTCTTTGTACATCTTTGCCTGTTTCTCATCGTTGATAAGAATCATGATGATGTCGGCTTTCTTTGCAGCTTCTGCGGCTGTATAAACCTCGAAGCCCTGCTTTACAGCTTTGTCCCAGGATTTGGAACCTTCGTAAAGACCTACAATTACATTACATCCGGATTCCTTTAAGTTTAATGCATGGGCATGGCCCTGGCTTCCATAACCGATAATGGCAATGGTTTTGCCCTCTAACAAAGCCATGTTGCAATCTTCCTGATAATAAATTTTTACTGCCATTTTTTCTTCCTCCTGAATTTTTTTATGTATGTCAGAGATAAAATCTCCAATAACCTAAGTTAAATAATCTCGCTACGAGATTTTCCGCCTGCAACGGGTTGTAAACGAATTTTCCTATAAAGTTAAAAATCTTCCTCCTCATCGGAAGGATAAAAAATATCATCTGCCCCTCTGGAAAGACCTGCAATACCGGTTCTTGCCAGTTCGAGAATCTCATAGCCGTCCAGCAGATCAATAAATGCCTCCAGCTTTGATTTGTTTCCTGTAAGCTCGATAATCATGGACTCTTTGCCCACATCAATAATATTGGCTCTGAAAATATCCACAATGGCAGAAACCCCGGCTCTCTGCTCAGGCGTTACCTTTACCTTTACCAGCATCAGCTCTCTGGTTACGCTCTGTCCGTCCTTTAAGACTTTTACGGAAAGTACGTCTTCCAACTTCTCCACCTGTCTGGTAATCTGCTCCAGAATCAGCTCATCTCCCTTGCACACCACTGTCATACGAGTGTAGTTTGGATCCGTGGTAATACCGGCTGACAGACTGTCTATGTTGTATCCCCGGCGGCTGAACAATCCGGAAACCCGGCTCAGTACACCGGCTGTATTTTCAACCAGAATGGACAATATCCTTTTATTCATACAGCACCTTCTTCCATGCTTTTTGGCTAACTTTTGTTGACATTCTACCAACTATTTCCGGCTTTGTCAATGCATACAGGGCGTTATAACTAATTACTATGTAATGCATAATTCAGAGTAATAGTATTCCGTGACAGCGCACTCCCACAAAAAGTAGAAAGACAGAGCCGCACACTGCTTTTGCACGACTCTGTCTTTTCTTATTTCAGATTC
>CABSEJ010000222.1 GCA_902476765.1 uncultured Blautia sp. | reverse complement strand
GAATAAACCATATCCGGGTGTGGAGAATATGCTTCAGGAACTAAAACATAAGAAATATATTCTGGTAGTTGCATCATCAAAACCGGAATATTATGTGAAACAGATACTGGATCATTTTCATCTGACAGAATATTTTGATGAGATTGTCGGAAGCGAGATGAATGGTGCCAGAAGCAATAAAACAGAAGTTATTGAAGAGGCACTGGAGCGCATCGGAATGAAAAAGCATCGGGAGCAGGTGGTCATGGTCGGAGACAAAGAGCATGATGTGCTTGGCGCACGAGAAGCAGGACTGGATTGTGTGGCAGTTTCCTATGGATATGGGACACAGGAGGAACTTAAAGAGGCAGCTCCGTTACAGATAGTAGCTTCTGCTGATGAAGTACTGGATTTTTTCGACTGAGCCCCCGACGCAGGCAGTCATATAGCAGACAGATCTGGCGTATAGCTTATCCCTGCGGGATTCATTTCCTGATTTCGCAGATTATCGGATATATGGCTCTCTGGCTGATTACACGCTCCGGCGGGGGAATGGAAATATATTATAAACAGGTGGTACTGCTTACCGGTCTGACAGGAATACTTTCTATAATTCCGTGTCTCTGGTTTTACAGCAGGGACCGCATAGCAAGGAAACATGGAGGACTTGTTCTGCCGCAGAAACCCTGGAAACTTGATCTGCCGGAAATAATCCTGTTTTTGGGAATGGGGGCAGCTTTTTCACAGTATGCAAATATGTTTGTCGGAATGCTGCAGTCTGTATTGAATTATAAGGAATATCAGGAGACGATGGATCAGATGACTGCTGGAAAGAGTATGTGGTTTTTGATCATATGTATGGGTGTTATAGCGCCTCTGGCAGAGGAAATCGTATTTCGCTGGCTGATTTATCTGCGGCTCAGAGACTACGTGAGAATGGGAGCTGCTATGGTAATTTCAGGTCTTATCTTTGGGATTTATCACGGAAATCTGGTGCAGGCGGTTTATGCAGGTATTCTCGGAATGATCTTTGCGTATTTTCTGGAAATCAGCGGTTGTCTGTGGGGCAGCGTACTATTGCATATGGGAGCAAATATCTGGTCACTTGTATCTCCGGATCTTGTGAGCTGGATGCTGCAGAAAAATCCAATGTACATTCTGATCATGCTGTTTGCACTGATACTCATTTTGGTTTATGGGATTCCCTATTTTCAGGCAAGGGCGAAAGGACGGACAAAAAGGGTTTTGTAAATGCTTATATAAAAGCTGAATTTTGTTTTGAAATAAAAATGAACAGAAATCTACAGAAGAAAAGCTTTCAGGTTAAAAGAAACCTGGGAGCTTTTTGCTTTACATAAAAGTACTTTGCAATATTTCTGAGTTTAGAATTATTTTATAATTATTTTATATTTATTTTATAGATGCTTGATTGCATAGTGGAGGAAAATATGATAGTCTAAGTGTACTAAAACAATTAATACATTATACACACGCAAATCACATACAAAGTGGAAAGGAAGGGAAATGATCATTTTGGATTATCAGGACAGGCGTCCGATTTATGAACAAATTACAGAGCGATTTCGAACGTTGATCTATCAGGGAGCATTGCCTGCCGGATCCAGACTTCCTTCTGTGCGTCAGCTTGCAATGGAACTGTCCATCAACCCCAATACGATTCAGAGAGCATATATGACGCTGGAGCAGGAGGGACTGATCTATCCTGTCAGGGGAAAAGGCAATTTTGTTGCGGAGACCACACGGATACAGGAAAAGAGCAGGGAAGATTTTCGAAAGGAATTTCTGGAATTGGTAAAAAAGGGAATACAGACGGGAATCACGGAAGAAGAGATGCTTTCGATGGTTCGGAAGAACTGTGAGGAGGAACAGAGATGATTGAGATAAAGAAATGCAGTAAGTCTTTTGGGACGCTTAAGGCCGTCAGTAAACTTTCAATGGATATCGGAGAGAGGGAAGTATTTGGGCTGGTTGGAAGCAATGGCGCAGGAAAGAGTACACTTCTTCGGATGGCAGCAGGGATACTGAGACCGGACGAAGGCGAGATAAGGATTGATGATATTTCTGTTTTCGATAATGAAGATGCGAAAAAGCAGATTTTTTATATTTCGGATGACTGCTATTTTCCTGCAAACTATACCGCAGCGGATATGGCTTCATTTTACCGTCTGTACTATCCGGGATTTGAACGTCAGCGTTTTTCGAAACTGATGCGTCAGTTTCAACTTGATGAAAGTCAGAAGGTCAGTAGTTTTTCAAAGGGAATGAAGAAACAGCTGATGACGCTGATTGGCATCTGTGCGGGGACAAAATATCTTCTCTGTGATGAGACATTTGACGGACTGGATCCGTTGGTACGTCAGGGAGTAAAAAGTCTTTTTGCCGCTGAGATCATGAGCAGAGAATTTTCACCGGTTCTTGCGTCTCACAATTTAAGAGAACTGGAAGATATCTGTGATCATGTGGGCCTTTTATATAAGGGAGGTATGCTTCTGAGTAGAAATCTGGAAGATATGAAATTCCATATTCACAAGATACAGTGTGTATTTACTGATAAGAAGCAGGAAGACGCACTGAAAAAAGAACTTGATGTGTTGAAAGTGGATCATCAGGGCTCACTTGTAATGATCACAGCACGAGGCACAAGGACAGAGATCATGGCAAAAATTCAGGAAAAGAATCCACTTTTCTGTGAAGTGCTTCCACTGACTCTGGAAGAAATATTTATCAGTGAAACGGAGGTGGCTGGCTATGAAATCCAGAATATTTTCTTCTAAACATCTGAAAACAATATCCAAAGGACAAATCTGGATACCGGCATTTATTACACTTGGATTTCTGCTGGCATTTCCGGTGACTGGTATGGTAAAGCTGAGCTCCTGGAGGGATCTGCAATACTCAGATTTACAAATTCTGATTTTGTATAATAATTTGTGGAAAGATGGTTTTGTGCTGTCGGGTCTGATCATTGCATCCATAGCGGCTTTCATAAACAGTGTGAACGGATTCATTTATCTGTATTCTGGTAAAAAAACAGATTTTTATCATGGACTTCCGATGAAAAGAGCAGAACTGTTTCTGGAAAGAGTAGTTTCAGGACTGGTATATTATCTGATGCCGTATATCATCACAGAGTTTCTGATGATCTGTATTGGAGCAATGCGAGGATTTTTCAGTCTGAATATTATGGGGATGGCAGTCGGGATGCTTTTCCTGCATCTCCTTATCTACCTGGTGATCTATTTCAGTATTGTGCTGGTAATCAGTGTGACGGGAAATATGCTGATGGGTATTCTGTGTCTGGGAGGTATGTACCTGTATGGGATTGTACTCAATTTGCTCCTTGTAGCCTATGGACAGTCATTTTGGCGTACCTTCTTCTCGGAATACCAGTATGGTGGCTTTAATACGCTTTTACATACGGCATCTCCGGGAACGCTGATTCTCAGTATGGTCAGCGATTATGCGGAAGGAAAGACAGGAAAATTACTTGCAGCAGTCATTATTCTTGGTGTTATACTTGGAGTCCTGGCATGGATTGCATATAAGAAAAGACCATCAGAAGCAGCAGGAAAATCTATGGTCTATACTTGGGTATCCATGGTAGTAAGATTTATGGTCGTGGTACCGGGCGGTCTTGCAGTTGGCTGGATATTCTATTCACCTACTACCGGAAAAGTCAGAATTCTCTGGTGGATTTTCGGAATGATTCTTGGAACAGTCGTAATACATGGTTTATTAGAAACGATATATCAGATGAGTTTCCAGGGCTTTTTTGCGAAAAAAATACAGCTGGTAATTGCAGGGGTACTTGTAGCAGTTTGTGCACTTTTTTTCCAGAAAGACCTGTTGCATTTTGATAGCTATATTCCAAAACAGGAAGACATTGTATCAGTTAATCTCAACATGATGTCTTTTGATCAGGACTATTATGAGAATGTCCAAAAGACAAAAGATGGAGACTATGAAATAACAGATGCAAATAACTGGGCAGAATCTGCTATGGCATTTATCGGTAAAAATGGTATAGGTGACCAGACTTATAAAGCTCTTCAGGATATCGTTGCCGGCAATCCGAAAAGTGAGGCAATCGACGGAGATTATACATATTATACAAGCATAAAATATACACTTAAATCTGGAAAAGAAATCTACCGAAAATACTGGATAGAGCCGGAAAACTTAAGTGCTCTTGTAAAA
>CABSEJ010000221.1 GCA_902476765.1 uncultured Blautia sp. | reverse complement strand
CGGCGCTTGGCAGAAACCGCCTGCCGCACCGTTTGCACCGGTCACGCTGCGGGAACTGTCCCGCTGACTTGGTAGCGGTACTCCCGACGCTCTCCCAGGCTGCTTCTCACCTGGAACGACGCGTTCACCACCACCTGATGGCGCTGGGAGGAGTCGCTGGGGAGCGGCACCGTGCAGCTTCTCTCAATCCGGCCGCCCCGGGCCAGCTCCCAGGTGTGGGCCGCGTCGCCGGTTGTCTCCACCTGCTGGCCGTCCACCAGGACCTCAAACAGGCGCTGAGAGGTGATGGAGTAATCCCGCTGGCCCTGGTTGCACAGGGAGACCTTGAGGTTCGCCGTATCTCCCGCCTCTGTCTGGCTGGCCACCGCCAGCCCCAGGGAAAAGGCGTCCTCCCCCGGCAGCTGAACCGGCCGCTCACAGGTGTAATAGTAGTATCCTAGGCCAGATATCAGGATGGCCAGGACTATGATGATACGTAATTTCTTCAACATGCTTCGCTCCTTTCTCTTGCGGACTGTCTCATCCTCTTTTTCCTATGTGTTTTAACGCATCCTTTTTCAAAACTCTTTCCCCTGCTTTTGTATGTGCTTCCAATATTTATATATTATCTCATAAGCATCGTGCAATCAACACACATTACCATTTTAACTATTGAAAATAAACAGCGGAGCGGGAAATTTCCCGCCCCGCCCGAATTAACCGGCTTAACCGTGGCCGATGGAGTAAATCATCCACGGCCCATCCTGTCTCTCCTGCGCCAGAATAAAGCGATAGCACTCGCTTTTCCTTGTCTCCCAGCTGGCGGCATACAGCACAGACTGATTATAGGTCACATTATAATCCCAGACCTGATAATATGTCCCGATTTCTTCCGGTGTCTCCCACACGCCGTCATCTTGAATTTCCAACAGCTTCAACGCCCCGAGCATGTTTAAATCTTCAAAATATCCCTCGGAAAGCACGTCATCACAGTGCGCACCTAAAAGCTTCTTGGCCTTCTCCCAGTTTTGGCGATTGCTATAATAGAAGTACAGCCGGATGGTCTCCTCCGCCGTGGGCGTGCGCTCCCCCGCGATTACTTCTGCGGAAAGGCCGTACGTCTGATTCCAGCCGACAAGCCGGAGGGCGACGACAATCCCAATCAGCACCGCAAGCACGGCAGTCCATATTGCGATTTTCTTTTTGCGTGTCATAGCTGTCTCCTCTAATTAATTATAGCATACACGATTTTAGGATTACTTTTCTTCAATGTTTCCCAACCATTTTCTACTGATGAAACCCAGTTGTCATAATCATCACTATGCTGGGCAACTCTAAAGTCGTAGTATTTCACCCCTGAAGTCTTGGTTAAAGTACTCCCTTTTTTGACCACAAATCCCATGTGATCCCAATTTCCATCACCCTTTTTATCTTCCGTAATAAAAGAACCTTTTTTCACTTTTGTTGAAAACGTATAGAAACTTGTTGTCTTGTATTTTACACCAAAGAAGTTTGCAAACTTATTCGCGTTTACCCAGATCGCTCCGTAATCGCCAGCCTTATTGAAATACCAAGAAGAGCCTTTGAGTAAATAAGGATTTGAACCCTGTGTCCATTTCGTAAATTCTTTTACTCCTCCTGCCTTTTTTATCTGAGACGTGAAGTTTGTACAATCCTTATTGTCAAATCCTTTATCATATTTTATATTTCTTTTTACCGCATACTTCTTCGCATACGTAATTCCTTTATCTACATTAAATGCACTGTTCCCCGTATAGGTCTGTAGCTCCGCCTGCTGGTCGGAACCAATCTGCCCGGTGGACAGCTCGTCCGATTCCAGGAAGTTGACGTGATACTCCTGCTCCACGGCAATTTCCTCCGCCGCCGCTGCCACGGCCTCGTCAGCCCCGGTGTTGTAGGGGAGGAGCAGTTGTAATTCACTAGTAGCCTGGGCTGTTTCTTCCACAGTAGTTCCCTGGAAATTTCCATTCAGAGAATTCACCAACTCCAGAATTTCCTTATTTGCGTCTCCGTTTTCGTAGATGTCCAGAAAACCATCTATCAGGTACAGCTCGTCCCCAAGCGCTTCATTCGTATATACATTTTCCTCTCCCAAAGCCTCGCAGACGCAAGCCTGATATTCCTCATAGTTGCTGTTGGACAGGCTCTCCAGGCCATAGTTGACCTTTAAATAAGCCATGCCATCCTTTGCCACTTTCTCCAATTCGCTTATCGCACGGTTGGCATCCTGAAATTCCGGGTACAGCCGGTACTTTGTTCCGTCAATCATAAATCCCTTGGAATAGGAGACTTGTTCCAATTGATTGATCTCTTCCCCGGCGTCAAAGGCTTGATTGGTTGTAGTTTCTTCAATCGGAATATCTGTTGTCACTTCCAACTTATCTAATGCAACAACATCATCTGCGCTGGGATTTAAGTCCACCGCTTTTACACCCATCGCTCCTGACAGCATCAGTGTTCCTGCCACTAAAATACAAACTGTAAAGATCCCTTCATACTTTTTAGCTTGTTGCTTTTCTCGTTTCTACCATTTATCACCTTCTATCTCCATTTCTTATCTTATCTTCCATTATTTATATATTAAAACTAAAATATAAATAGTGTCAAGTTATACAAAAAATATTAATAAAATCTTAAAAAGGCGGGAATCCTCCCGCCTTTTTCACTGTTCCATTATGCCGCCAGCCCAAACCGCTCCATCCAGAGATTCAGCTCAATCAAGTAGGCGATCATCTGGGGGCCGGCCATCAGCTGACCGAACCAGGGGCGGCCGATCCACCGTATCCCCCACCGAAATTAATCCTGATCATAATACAATGGTGAATCTGCAATTCTATTCATGACAACGATATCCTGTCCTTCTTCCACATAATAGAACTTGTCGTTAGAATATATAAGCGCAGCAAATCGATGTCCTTCTACATTCAGAGAAACACAATTCTCTTCCACCCTCTCATAGGTTCCGGCAGCAGTACATTTACTATATTTATCATATACATAAAAGGCATTTTCGTCTTCTTCATTCATGATCGATAAATATTGATCTGATCTTTGAAACTGATATGTTCCGGCAAAATCATTCACGTTCATTCTTTGTAATACTTTGTTATACTCATATGCCGTAAATAAATTTAAAACGGCCAAAACAATTATAACAATAATAATCAATATTTGCTTTAATCTGTCTGCTTTCATATCGTCCATTCCTTTTTCCGTCCTACTATTTAAGTACAGGTGGCTAATACAGCCTCTTCTAGCAAGTCCTTGCTAAATCACGCTATTAATCAGTTTATTTTGAAAATTACACCACATCCATTAACAAGTATATCATAGCTAATAAGTAACTATAAAGTTGTCTTTGAGAAAGAAAAGGCATCAAGACTTATTGTTTCACTAACATTGGATAAACTTTAAGTATTTCCTTTGACTTTTTCGCCAACGTTGTATGTCCCCAATCAGATGTTGCTTTATAGTAACTCTTCTTTTTGCTTGAATCATACGTATACCTTACAGTACGATATTGTGATAATTTCACTGTACATTTTACCTTTTTTTTAGCTTTAAGCAAATAGTACCCCTTCTCATTCGCAGTCTTAGCAACACCAAATGTCTTCGATGCCACGGCTTTCCCTAAAGGAATTGTAAATGATACACTTCCTGCTGAATAACCATAAGTAGGCCCTATACCAATCGAAAGAGTTGTGTTTGTCCCTCCTGTTGTATCCGCATAAAAAAGCTGATCTCCCACTTTCAAATAAGTTCCATTTTTAGGTTGTCCAGCAACAGTTTTAAGTCCTGTCCATTTTGTTTCGACAATAGTGATATAACGAAACTCCATAGTTCCATCAACAATGTCTCCTTTAGTGTAAGTTACTGTTTGGGCTGCCTCGGCCTTTATGGTCAGAGTCAACATAGCTATAGCACAGATAAATAATAGTGAAAAAAATTTTCTCTCTCTTCTCCATACTGTCGTTATTTCTTTTCTCAGAATATATTCCTTTCTTTTTTGTTGTCACTAAAACTTCTTTTTATCTTTTCACTAAATTTTATCCCTTTCCCTTCTCTGATTTCATCAGTTTTACCTAAATCGAATATACACAACTTTCAGCATCTTGTCAAGAAAAGAATTGGCGCTAGAAAAAACTGTGCTACTCCCTGGCACATACCTCCGACAGAGCAGGCAAAAAAGGAAGGCGGGAAATTTCCCGCCCCGCTGTTCCATATGGGTTATTCCGCCAGCCCAAACCGCTC
>CABSEJ010000220.1 GCA_902476765.1 uncultured Blautia sp. | reverse complement strand
ATGCTTTGAGTACCGGTACTCTGCGGGCTTATGACTTTATGATCAACAAAATCAGCAACCTGGAAATCACCCCCGGACAGCTGGCCCTGGACCCATGCTCCGGCTCTGTTGTGATCACAGATGTCAAGACAGGGGAAACTCTTGCCTGCGTCTCTTATCCGGGGTATGACAATAACCGGCTTGCCAATAATATGGATACCGAGTATTTTCAGCATATCAATGAGGATTTATCCAGTCCTCTGTATAACAAGGCCACTCAGGAAAGGAGAGCTCCGGGTTCTACTTTTAAAATCCTGACGGCAGTGGCAGGAATTGAGGAAGGAATTGTAACGGATAATTACGGTGTAGTCTGCAACGGTGTCTTTGAGGCTCCGGGAATACAGCCTGTAAACTGTTCCAATCGTTACGGGCACGGCTATATGAATATTGTTTCCGGTATCACTAATTCCTGTAATGACTTTTTCTGCCAGATTGGCTACGATTTAGGAAAGGATGCCCAGGGTAAGTATTCTGACAGTCTGGGTGTGGAAACTCTGACTAAGTATGCCAACATGTTTCGTTTAGACGAAAAGTCCGGTCTGGAAATAGAGGAGTCCATGCCCCAGGTGGCTACCACCGACGCTACCCGTATGGCTATCGGACAAAGTGAGAATAACTACACCACCTCTCAATTAGCCAGATATGTGACCACAATTGCAAGCCGGGGAACCAGCTACCAGCTGTCCCTTCTTGATAAAGTAACGGATGCCGACGGAAACCTGGTGGAAGATTTTTCACCGGAGGTTAAGGGAGATTTGGATGTAGCGGACAGCACCTGGGAAACGGTTCAGGCCGGTATGCGGGGCGTTGCACAGAAAAATTCCACCCTCAGCTCCTTAAAGGTTGCTGTAGCCGGTAAGACCGGTACTGCCCAGGAGGATTTGTCCCGGCCATCCCATGGTACGTTTATCGGGTTTGCTCCTTATGAAGACCCGGAAATTGCCATGGCAGTCCGCATTACTCACGGATATACTTCCGGAAATGCGGTTTCTGTTGCCAATGATATTTTCCGTTATAAGTACAATCTTGCGGATAAATCAGAGATTATCTCCGGCTCCGCAAGTACAGACAATATCAGTATGACCGAACAGACAGATTAAAGCTAAGATACTACAGAGAGCTTTAAACGAAAATATCAGGAGGTTCAGGTATGAGTGAGATTATCGTAGTAACGTCCGGTAAGGGCGGAGTTGGGAAAACTACAGTGACGGCTAACATCGGCCTTGGGCTGGCCAGGCTGAATAAAAAGGTTGTGGTAGTGGATACGGATATCGGCCTTCGGAATCTGGATGTGGTTCTGGGGCTGGAAAACAGGATTGTGTATAACCTCATAGATGTGATTGAGGGAAGCTGCCGGATGAAACAGGCCCTGATACGGGATAAGCAATGCGATACCCTGTATCTGCTGCCATCTGCCCAGACCAAAGACAAAACGGCCATTACGCCGGAGCAGATGGTAAAACTTACGGAAGATTTATCAGAAGAGTTTGACTATATTATTCTGGACTGTCCCGCCGGTATTGAGCAGGGCTTTAAAAATGCCATAGCAGGGGCAGGCAGGGCTATCGTAGTTACAACTCCGGAGGTATCGGCCATTCGTGATGCAGACCGTATCATCGGTCTTCTCCAGGCCAACGAAATGCCCCGGATACAATTGGTCATCAACCGTCTCCGTATGGATATGGTAAGACGTGGAGAAATGATGTCTGTGGA
This sequence comes from uncultured Blautia sp., assembly GCA_902476765.1. Lineage (GTDB taxonomy): Bacteria > Bacillota > Clostridia > Lachnospirales > Lachnospiraceae > Blautia. The sequence goes on along the minus strand of CABSEJ010000220.1, from coordinate 2,573 downwards.
GGATGTGACAGAGATTTTGGCTGTGGATCTGCTGGGTGCCATACCTGATGACGAGGCTGTGGTGATTTCTACCAATCAGGGAGAGCCGGTGTGCGGGAAAAATTCTCCTTCTGGTCTGGCTTTCGAAAATATTTGCCGCAGATTAACAGGGGAAGAGGTTCCCCTTATGGACTTTCAGGTAAAAAAAGGCGTGTTTAAGCGGCTGTCGGGCATTTTCAGAAAATAAAGGAAGAAGAGAAGGAGGCGTAGGATTTATGCGATTTCCAGGCAGGCGTTCTGGTCTTGTTGCTAAAGACCGATTAAAGCTGCTCCTTACTTCTGAGCGGCTTGACTGTACTCCGCAAATGATGACTATGCTGCAGAACGATATAATCAGAGCCGTAGACAAATATTTTGCCGTGAAGGAAAAGAAAGTGGAAATCCGGTATCAAAAAGATCGGGCCACTATCCTGGCAAAAATCCCTTTGCAGATGGATATAGATAAGTCTGCTCCGGGAATGTCTTTTTGGAGATAAGAAATAATAGATACAGAAATAACAGATACTAAGAACCAAAAGAAAAATAAGGTGTATTCATGATTAGACAATATAAATTACGGGACTACAATTTCAGACTGGTGCTGGCCCTGATTGCCCTGACATCTCTGGGCGTGCTGCTTGTGGGAAGTGCAGACTCCTCCCTTCAGAGCCGGCAGTTAATGGGAATGATACTGGGACTTATTGTGATGGTTGTGGTTTCCCTTATGGATTTTAGCTGGATTTTAAATTTTTATTGGATTATTTACGGGTGTAATGCTTTGCTGCTGCTGGCTGTGCGGCTTTTCGGAGATGATGCCAACGGTGCTACCCGCTGGATTAGCATTGGAGGATTTACTTTTCAGCCCACAGAGCTTGCCAAAATTATTGTTATTGTTTTCTTTGCCAAGTTTTTTATGGAGCACGAGGAAGAGCTGAATACACTGCGGAATCTGGTAAAATCAGCGGTACTTATCCTTATTCCTCTGATTCTGATTTATATTCAGCCGGACTTGAAAAATACCATTACAGTTGTTATACTTTTTTGTATCATTATTTATATGGCAGGGTTGAGCTATAAAATCATTGGAGGGGCCATTCTGATAGCAGTGCCTCTGGCTGTTGTCTTTCTTTTTATTGTCATACAGCCGGACCAAAAGCTGATAAAGTCTTATCAGAGAGACAGGATTATGTCCTTCTTAAATGCAGAGGAGGATGAATATTCCGATGACGTGGCCCAGCAGGAAAATTCCGTAATGGCTATTGGCTCGGGACAGCTTACGGGAAAAGGTCTGAACAACAATGAAGTTTCTTCAGCCAACAAAGGAAATTTCGTATCTGAAAATCAGACGGACTTTATTTTTTCCGTGGCAGGAGAGGAGCTGGGATTTATAGGCTGTACAGCCATATTGCTGCTATTGCTTTTTATTATATTTGAGTGTATACGCACCAGCCTGCGGGCAAAGGATATGGCGGGACGGCTCATATGCTGCGGCATGGCCGCACTTATTGGGATACAAAGTTTTATCAATGTAGCGGTAGTTACAAATATTATGCCGAATACCGGTACCCCCCTTCCTTTTGTCAGTTATGGACTGACTTCCATGGTCAGCCTGTATATCGGAATGGGACTGGTGCTGAATGTGGGACTTCAGAAAGCAAAAACATACAGGGAGGTAGAAAAATCATGAACATCGGTTTGATAGCACATAACTCAAAGAAAAAATTGATGCAGAATTTCTGCATTGCATACAGGAGCATTTTATCAAAAAATACACTTTACGCTACAGGTACTACCGGAAGGCTTATTGAGGAAGCCTCCAACCTGACGGTTCACAAGTTTCTGGCCGGACACCTGGGAGGCGAACAGCAGCTTGGTGCTTTGATTGAACAGAACGAGATGGATTTGGTGATTTATCTGAGAGAGCCTCTGGCACCTCAGAAACACGACCCGGATGTAAAGCGTATTTTTCATCTGTGCGACACACACAACATTCCCCTGGCAACTAATCTGGCTACAGCAGAGATGATGATACGTTCTTTGGGCAGAGGAGAGTTAGATTGGCGTGAAATGTACAAATAAAACCAAGGGCAAAAAAAGACAGGAAATCCGTAAGAAAAAACTGAAAAAAACCGGTATGCTCATAGGGGGATTCCTGGTCCTTCTTTTGCTTGTTATGGGCGGACTGACCCTGTTTATCCGCAGCAAAGCGCTGGACGAGCCCGTTCCTTATGAGCGGAGTAGCAGAACCTTCCTGTCTGCTTCCAGAGAGGTTTCCATGTCTGTGGAAGGCATGGCGGCAGGCTTGTGCGTGGGAAACAGCCAGACTGCTATGGACGGAATCACTTCCCAGGATGGAGAGCTGGCAGCGCTTTTTGATGTAAAGAAGGGAGAAATTCCTTTTTCCAATGGTTTATATGAAAAAACATCTCCCGGGAAACTGACTCAGCTTATGACAGCTCTTGTGGCCTGGGAAAATATGGACATGGATACCCAGGTAACGGTAGAGCAAGAAGATTTTGCTTACGGAAGGGGCTCCAGAACTTGTGGACTGGCGG
>CABSEJ010000219.1 GCA_902476765.1 uncultured Blautia sp. | reverse complement strand
GAACCTATAGGCCTTCCCTCCCTTGCAGGAGTGGGCCCCATATAATAGATAGCATTGCCTTCCAGCTCTATGGGAAGAGCCTCCCCCCTGTCCAATGTCTGGGACATTCTGAGATGAGCTGCATCTCTGGCTGTATAAATAGTTCCTGTAATATATACATAATCCCCTGCCTGCAGGCTCTGTACTTCTTCCCGGTCCAAAGGCGCCTTTAAGTATCTGTCCATCTTCATTCCTCCCGTTCTCTCTGGTCTTAAATACACCTTACCACATGGCGGTTCACATGGCAGCAGATATTTACAGCCACCGGAAGTCCTGCAATGTGGGTTGCATAGGTATTGATATTTACGGCTAAGGCTGTGGTGTCTCCTCCAAGCCCTGCCGGTCCCAGACCAATTTCATTTATTTTCTCCAGCAGCTCCTCCTCCATCTCCCGGATATGAGGAAGAGAAGAGTGTTCTCCGATTTCCCTTGTCAAGGCTTTCTTGGCTAAAATAGCCGCCTTTTCAAAGGTACCTCCGATTCCCACTCCGACTACCACGGGAGGACAGGCGTTAGGGCCGGCCTCCTTCACTGTGTTGATGATTGCTTCCTTTACGCCCTCTGCCCCGTCTGCCGGCTTCAGCATCCAGATTTTACTCATATTTTCACTTCCAAAGCCTTTGGGGGCTACCAGGATTTCTACCTTATCCCCGGGCACCAGCTCATAATGGATAATGGCCGGTGTATTGTCTTTGGTATTTACTCGCAGAAGAGGGTCTCCTACTACAGATTTTCTCAGAAAACCTTCCTGATACCCCAGGCGTACTCCCTGGTTGACAGCCTCTTCTACACTGCCCCCCTCAAAGTGTACGTCCTGTCCCACTTTCAGAAATACCACAGCCATTCCCGTGTCCTGGCATATGGGAATCATATCCTTCCCGGCAATATCCAGATTTTCCAGAAGCTGTCCCAATACCTGCTTAGCCAAAGGCTTTGACTCTTTGTCATGGGCGCCTTCCAGGGCCCGGCACATATCCGGGGCCAGATAATGATTTGCCTGGATACACATTTCCTTAATATTCTCTGTGAGAAGCGCTACATCTACACTGCGAATCATGTTAATTCCTCCAATTCTCCTGCACTTTTTCCTGCGCCTTTCAGCTTCTGTGAAGCTGGCGGTTTAAATCAATACGGTTCAAATCCCGTATATCCTCAGCTCTCTGTTTTCCAATCATTCCAATCAACAGATAGCGGCCTGTCCTGGGGTCCTGAGGATAATTCTTAATCAGGGTAAAATCCTCAATCTTGCCGGTGCTGGAAATATGCATGCGGGGCCCCAGACACTCCAGAATATAATCTCCAATCTGCACATGGGTCTCATCATAGTAGGATACCGGCAAATCCTTTTGCACCGCCTCTTTCACCTGCTCCTCCAGTTTGTATAAATCCACCTGGGGCTTTTCCTCAAACTCCAGCACAAAGCCGTGACGCACATCAGAGCGGGGACCGTCCTGGGCAAAGCCCTCCCCCATGAAGAACACGCACAAGTCTTCCAGAGTGTGGGCCATTTTCCGGTATATCACAGATTTATGGACAATTTTCGCTATATTTTCCGGCAGAGGCCCGAACATATTTGGCCTGGTAATGATGATTTCTTCACCAATCCCCACCAGCAAATCCGCATTCCGTTTCAGGAAGGGGTGAATCAGTTCGAAATGCTCCACAATCACCATTTTTCCGTATTTCTCCGCTTCCAGAATAGCCTCGGCCAGCACATGCATCTGGGTAAAAGCTGACTCAAAGCGAATATCCAGATGATAGGTGTGGGGAGAAAAGGGGTCTGACAGGTCCTCGTGGAGAAGAGGAAGGGGCCGGATATTTACCCCTTCATCATCATTGGTCAAATCCACTCCGGGAAACATACCTTTTATCAGTAGGCTCTTCCCTGCTCCTGCATCCCCGATAATTCCGATAATATGGTCAAAGGGACTTAAATACATCTGGCTCAGCTGCATGCCCAAATCCGCCATACGCCGGTTTCCCCTTGGAGCAAAATAAAAACTGTACAGGTTGCTGTCCTGCATTTGTCTTGAATATGCCATATGCTTTTCCTATTACCTTCCCGCTTTCCTCAGGGCAAGAATTCTTTCCATCTCATTGTAAACAATCATGTAGCCTTCGTCAACACCCATGCCCGGCTTAGCCAGAATCTGGTCCGGCTTGGTAGCCATAGCACAGTTTACGCACACCTGGGCAGAGCGGTCTGTCTCATTACAGGTTCCTCCCTGGTAAGCGCCGAACCCTTTTTCCTTACAGTAAAGCACAGCCTCTACAATGTTGTTGATGCCGCCTAAATCCGGAGTTTTAATCTGGGCCATATGTCCTGCCTTATTATCGGCAAAATATTTCACATCTTCCAGAGTATTACACCACTCGTCGGCTACCAGCTCCACATTTATGCCTCTTCTGTCTACTTCTTCTCTCAATCCCTTCAGGCAAAGCATCTGCTTTTCTCTTTCCTCAGCGTCCATAGGGCCTTCAATGCGAAGATGGAAGGGCTTGGCCGCCTCCTCCAGCTCAGCAAGATAATCTGCCATAGCCGGATAATTATCTACTCCAAAGATAGCGCCGATAGTTCCGTACACATCAATATGAAACACTGGCATATAGTTCTCATCATGGCGCAGCTTCAGCACACGGTCCCGAAGCCAGGCCACATATTCCTTCAGGATTTCTCCTTTTTCTCCCAGCTTTGTCTTTACATTGTTGATAAGGGCATGGGGCATAACTGCAGCCCCTTTTAAAATCATTTTGTCCGCATTATCATATCTGCTGTCTCCGGACTGGGTAAAAATAGGAATGGGCTTTGTGGAAACTGTAGTTCCGTATTCATCGGCCACAACCTCACACATCAGTCTTTTTGTAGACTTTGCCACAGCGTCCAGAATAGCCTGGCTCACGCCATAGCGGATGGCAGTGTGAAGTCTTTTACCCTCTACCTGAAGGTCTTCAATCATCTGGCACAGGCCCTTAAAGCTGTCCGCCTCTTTTCCCACCAAAGCAGGCTTGATATATTTCTCAATGATAGGAATAAAATCTTCCGCCAAAAACAAAGGGTCCCTGCCGCCTGCTCCGGAATACTGTACAGCCGCACAGTCGCCCCAGGCAATCTGTCCGTCCTCCAGCACCAGCATCACGGAAATAGCTTCTCCTGCCTGTCTTACCGATTTAAATCCGGGAGTCACTGTCTCGCCGAAATAAACTGCTCCGTCTGAGACAGCACCCTTTTTAATAGCCCTCTGGTCGTCAAAGAAAAAACCAGTTCTGGCCTTTGCACACACAAGGTCAACAATCTTCATTATACTCTTCTCCTTTTTGAGACTTTTGCAATCCTCTGTATCTTTTATTCACAAACTTCTGCCTTTGTCACAGTGCCCTGCACAACCGTTGTCTATCATTTTGGTTTTCCAACCAGTCTTCCTTTGCTGATGGCATATACATCGTCGATGACCATCTGGAAGGAAGCCTTTCTCTTTTCCATCTTAGCTCTGTGTTCGATTTTGCTGCGGTTAAAGTCTGCCAGCTCTCTTGGCAGAGGAACATGGGCCGGATTCAGGTAGCGCACAGCTCCCTCAAAGTCACGGGCCGGAAGCATTTTTCCGAAGTTGTAGCGGCTGGGAGCAAAGGGAATATCAATCACTCCGGCCTTCACTGCCCGGATAACCCCAAGAGCCAAATCTCCCATTCCCAGCTCAAAGCACTTATCCACAATAGCGCAGGTTTCTCCTTTAATAATAGCTTTCTCCAGCTCCAGAGCAGAACTCTTTAGCTCCTGGTCTGCCAGCAGAGAAATAGCCTGCTTGGTACAGCGCAGTCCCTGGGCGTTAGCCTCCATAGTAGGAACACCGATGGCCTCATGAGGAGTCTTAACAATAACCTTGGTAGCCTTAGCCAGTGCTGCCACAGAGCTGCCCCAGGAAATTACGGCAAAAGCCTTAGCCTCATCCTGTGGAAAGCCTCCCATCCACTGATGCAGTACAGAGGTTACCGTCACATCTTCGTATCCGTACCGCTCCAGGTATTCCTCTGTCAGCTCCTCCAGCACCCGGAGAGCCGCTACGTCCTGCACCAGGTTTCCGCACTGGCCATAGCCTACGGTCACATTCTTCACGCCCTGCTCGGCAGCCAGCATAGCTTCTACAATGGCAACCGCATTGGACATGGAAGGAGGTACCAGGGTTCCCGTAAGGGGACCATAGGGCTCACGGTTAATGGATACGCCCGCCTCCTCATAAATTCCGGTCAGACGGTCCACATACTGCCAGTCATAAATAGTTCTCTCCAGAGGAACATCCTTGGCATATGGAATGTTGTAGGAAATACCGCCGCCCTCATAGCTGGTAAAGCCTCCGGCATA
>CABSEJ010000218.1 GCA_902476765.1 uncultured Blautia sp. | reverse complement strand
ATGGAAGATGGAAAGGAACGTATGGTAAAGACACCTTGGTTTTCCCAGGAAATTCCTTTTCACCAGGCGGCGGAGACAGGAACAAGAAAGGTAATTGAAGAGCACTCCAGTATCGGACTGGTGGTTACCTGCGACGGCTCCTTTGGCGAGATTCCAAGAGAAAACTACATAGACGGAGAAGAGAAGACTGTAGCGGAGCTGAAAAAAACCGGGAAGCCTTTTTTGATTCTGGTTAATTCTCAGAAGCCCTATAAAGAAGAAACCCAGAATCTGGTCCAGGAGCTGAAAAAGAAATACCAGGCCGGCGTCATGGCGGTAAATTGCGAGCAGTTGAGAAAGGAAGATGTTGCCAGGATTCTGGAAAAAATACTCTATGAATTTCCCATTGTACAGATGGAGTTTTATGTACCTAAATGGGTGGAAATGCTTCCTGCAGACCATTATCTGAAGGAGAGCCTTTTAAATGGTATCCGGGAGCTTATGAGCCGGGTAAAATATGTAAAGGACGCTTCCAGAGAACATCTGTCTATGGATTCGGAATATGTAAGAAGCATGGTACCGGAAAATATATGCCTGTCCAACGGGCAGGTGCAGATCCGGGTGGATATGGATGAAAAATGGTACTATGAAATCCTCAGCGAGATGACGGGAGTGGGAATTTCTGATGAATATGAGTTGATTCATACTATGCAGGAGCTGGCTAAGATGAAGAAAGAATATGTAAAGGTTCAGGACGCCATTGCCTCGGTGAGAGGAAAAGGCTATGGTGTTGTAACACCTGATAAGGAGGAAATCAGGCTGGAGGAACCGGTGGTTATCAAGCAGGGAAGCAAATACGGTGTCAAGATTAAATCAGTCAGTCCCTCTATTCATATGATTCGGGCTAATATTGAAACAGAAATTGCTCCTATTGTGGGAAGCGAGGAGCAGGCCAAGGATTTGATTTCTTATATCAAAACAAGTGATGAGAGAAAAGAAAGTATCTGGCAGACCAATATTTTTGGCAAATCCATTGGTCAGCTTGTGGAAGACGGAATTCACACCAAGCTGGTACAGATAGGAGACGAGAGCCAGGTGAAGCTGCAGGATACCATGCAGAAAATTGTCAATGACAGCAAGGGCGGTATGGTCTGCATTATCATTTAAACAGGAAAAAGGCAGAAACAGCAGAAGCGGCTATACCTGATTAGCGTTTTATGATACAATGGCCATTAGTGAGCAGAGGCTGAGACGGTCTGTTTCACGGAAACAGCCAATAGTAAGCATAGTGCAAAGGAGAAAAGAATGGACAGGGAAAAAATACAGGAATCTAATTATGATAAAGTATACGGGCAGTTCAGACAGTGGTTTCTGGAAAGTGATAAGGAAGATACAGCTGTCAAGCTGGGATTGGAGCTTTCGGAAAGATATATGCTGGTGCCTTTTTTCGGAGAAATATGCAAAGTGGATTTAGAGACAGGTGATATAAAAGGAGAAGGGGTCAGAGAACTCTCTGTGGTAGAGAAGCTTACCATCATGCATCACCTGCATTATTATCAGGCTGAAGCTCGGGAGGCTGTTCCCAGAGTACCCTTCCGTGAAATCCGGGAGGCAGCGGTTTTTGAGCAGGCCTATGTGCGCTCTGCTCTGGAGCCTCTGAAAAAGGCTTTTGCAGGCTGTCCGGAAAAGCTGCTGCGGTCAGGGATAAGAATGGGAGGAAGACAGGAAAAATACGGGGATGTCAGTGTTTGTATTCCTGCGTTTCCAAAAATCAGCCTTACCTATATTTTCTGGGATGGAGATGAAGAATTTCCACCTTCTGCCAATATTTTGTTTCCGGAAACCATTGCCATGTGGACCCATCCGGAAAGTGTGCCCACCCTGGCTCAGTTAGGCACCCAGAGGCTTATAGAGGGGGCAGCTTAGGGGGATGTTTTGCGTTGACTTTTCCTGCTTGAAAGCATATAATAGGAATGTGTCGATTTAGAGAAAAATATAGCTGAAAATTTTTGTGGAAGCAGGTGAAATTCCTGTGCAAGTCCGTTACTGTAGAGCCAGACACACAGAATTTTCAGAGGAGTGAAGGCTTCTGCGGCAACCGGATGCCTTCATTAGAACCCGGGCCCAGACCTGGTATGAGCAAAAAATCCGTTGTCTTCAGACTACGGATTTTTTTGACTCAGCAGAGCATAGTCCTATGGACTGACCCGGGATAAAACAGAGGAGACCGAAAATGGGACAGAAGACAGGACTGGAAGGCTATTACAGTATAAAAAACAATAAGAAAATGCGCTACGGATATACCACCGGTTCCTGTGCGGCAGCGGCAGCCCAGGGGGCAGTTTCTATGCTTCTGGAGGGGGCCAGCCCAAAGCAGGTGCAGCTTCAGACACCAAAAGGAATTCTATTGAGCCTGGAACTTCTCCATGCAGAAAGGGGGAAAGACTGGGCTTCTTGTGCTGTAAAAAAGGATGGCGGGGATGACCCGGATGTAACCAGTGGTCTGGAAATTTTTGTGAAGGCACAGAAACAGAAGGAGCCGGGAATCCAGATAGACGGCGGCATTGGTGTGGGAAGAGTTACCAGAAAAGGATTGGAACAGCCGGTAGGGGCAGCTGCTATCAACAAGGTACCCCGGCAGATGATAAAGAAAGAGGCGGAGAAAATCTGCAGACGGACCGGATATGAAGGTGGTCTGCTTCTGGTAGTCAGCGTTCCCAAAGGCGCTGAGACAGGAGGAAGGACCTTTAATCCCAGACTGGGAATTGAAGGAGGGATTTCTATTTTGGGCACCTCCGGTATTGTGGAGCCTATGAGCGAGTCAGCCCTGATAAAAAGCATTGAGGTGGAAATGCGCCAGAAGGTGGAAAACGGAGCAGAGTATCTCCTGGTAACTCCTGGAAATTATGGAGCCGCCTATTTAAAGGACCATATGGACCTGCCTTTTCAGGAAAACATGAAATGCAGCAATTATGTGGGGGAGACCCTGGACATGGCGGTGGACATGGGGGTGAAAGGTATCCTGTTCGTAGCGCATATAGGAAAGTTTGTGAAGGTGGCCGGAGGTATCATGAATACTCATTCCAGATGTGCAGATGCCAGGGCAGAGCTTTTGGCGGCTAATGCTCTGCGGGCAGGAGTTTCTTTGGAAGGGGCCAGGAAAATTCTGGATACCATTACCACAGATGAAGCTTTGGCTGTGATTGAAAAAGAAGGACTGCTGGCTCCTGTGATGAAAGAGCTGACAGAGCGGATTTTATATTATTTGAACCATAGGTCTTATAACCGGCTGCTGCTGGGGGCACTTTTGTTCTCCAATACCTACGGATACCTGGGGGAGACCCAAAATGTAGGAGAATTAAGCAGGCTTTTAAGAAAACAGCATGAAACAGAAAAGTAAGATAAAGGAGACAAGAAACATGAGCGGAAAACTGTATGGAATCGGTGTGGGACCGGGAGACCCGGAGCTGCTTACCATCAAAGCCCTGAGAAGGATTCAGGAATGCCCGGTCATTGCATTGCCGGGAAAGGAACCCCGCAGCACAGTGGCCTACAAAATTGTGAAAGGGGTTTATGAAGGGCTGGATGAAAAGCTGCTTCTGCCAATAGAAATGCCTATGACTAAAAATCTCCAGGAGCTGGAGAGAAACCATGATAATGGGGCGGCTAAGGTAGAGGAACATCTGAGAGAAGGAAGAGACGTTGCCTTTCTCACTCTAGGAGACCCTACGGTATATTCTACTTATCTGTATGTACATAAAAGAATCCTTCAAAAGGGTTATGAGGCAGAAATCATCAGCGGAATAACATCCTTTTGTGCTGTGGCCGCAAGGCTGAACATGGGGCTTGTGGAGATGGACCAGCCTCTCCATGTGATTCCTGCTACTTATAAGGCTTCTGAGATGGAAGAAATTTTAAAACTGCCGGGAACAAAGGTGCTGATGAAATCAGGAAAAAAGATGAATCAGATAAGGGAAAGTATATTGGAAAGCGGGCAGCAGGCGGTCATGATTGAGAATTGCCATATGGAGGATGAAAAAATCTATTTAACAGCCCAGGATATTCCCCGGGAGGCCGGGTACTATTCCCTGATTATAGTAAAAGAAGAGAAATGAGGAAGAAAGATATGGTGCATTTTGTTGGAGCAGGAAGCGGAGCCCCAGATTTGATTACCCTGCGGGGTATGAGACTTTTGCAGGAAGCAGATGTAATTATTTATGCAGGTTCCCTGGTGAATCCCCAGCTTTTAGCGTATGCAGGGGAATCATGCCGGATTTATAACAGTGCTAAGATGACTTTGGAACAAGTGTTGGAGGTAATGACAGAAGCTGAGGAAAAAGGAGAAACTACAGTAAGACTTCACACAGGAGACCCTTGTCTGTACGGAGCTGTCCGGGAACAGATGGATGTGCTGGATGAGAAGGGCATTTCCT
>CABSEJ010000217.1 GCA_902476765.1 uncultured Blautia sp. | reverse complement strand
TCCGTTACGGTCTTTCCTTCCAGATTCATCAGGATAAACCGGGAGGCATTCCATATTTTGTTGGCAAAATTACGGCTGGCTTCCACTCTCTCCCAATAAAAACGCATATCATTTCCCGGCGCATTTCCTGTAATCAGGGTAAGGCGAAGGGCATCGGCGCCGTATTTGTCAATCACTTCCAGAGGGTCAATACCGTTCCCCAGTGATTTGCTCATCTTCCTACCCTGGGAATCCCTCACCAGTCCGTGAATCAAAACGTGATGGAAAGGTGTTTTTCCCGTCTGCTCCAGTCCTGAGAATACCATACGGATTACCCAGAAGAAAATAATGTCATAGCCTGTCACCAGCACATCCGTGGGATAGAAGTATTCCATCTCCGGAGTCTTGTCCGGCCAGCCCAGTGTGGAGAAAGGCCACAAAGCTGAGGAGAACCAGGTGTCCAGAGTATCCTCATCCTGGTGGAAATGTGTGGCTCCGCATTTTGGGCATACCTGGGGCATTTCCCTTGCCACCACAGTCTCCCCGCACTGGTCGCAGTAATAAGCGGGAATTCTGTGTCCCCACCAAAGCTGGCGGGAAATACACCAGTCTCTGATATTTTCCAGCCAGTGCATGTATATCTTATCAAAACGCTCGGGAACAAAGGTAAGATTTCCGTCTTTCAATGTCTGGATGGCAGCCTCTCCCATCTCTTTCATCTTCACGAACCACTGAGGCTTAATCATAGGCTCTACTGTTGTCTTACAGCGGTCATGGGTTCCCACACTGTGGGCATGAGGCACCACTTTCACCAGAAGCCCCTGTGCCTTTAAATCCTCCACCATGGCTTTTCTGGCTTCATACCGGTCCATGCCTGCGTATTTGCCGCCCAGCTCATTGATGGTAGCATCGTCGTTCATAATATTGATTTCTTCCAGATTGTGGCGTTTGCCTACCTCAAAGTCATTGGGGTCATGAGCCGGGGTAATCTTTACACAGCCGGTTCCAAACTCCTTGTCCACATATTCATCTGCAATTACCGGAATCTCCCGGTCTGTGAGAGGCAGCTTCAGCATTTTTCCAATCAGGTGTTTATATCTGTCATCCTCCGGGTTTACAGCTACCGCCGTATCTCCCAGCAGTGTCTCCGGGCGGGTGGTGGCTATCTCCACAAATGTTCCTTCCTCTCCCACTACCGGATAATTGATATGCCAGAAAAATCCATCCTGGTCCTCATGCTCTACCTCTGCGTCAGAGATAGAGGTCTGGCACACAGGACACCAGTTAATGATTCTGGATCCTTTATAAATATAGCCTTTTTCATACAGCTTGATAAAAACCTCCTGTACGGCCTTAGAACAGCCCTCGTCCATGGTAAAACGCTCTCTGTCCCAATCTGCGGAAGCTCCCAGCTTTTTTAACTGATTTATGATTTTTCCGCCATATTCTTCCTTCCAGGCCCAGGCATGCTTTAAGAATTCTTCTCTGCCTATTTCGTTCTTATCAATTCCCTGTTCTTTCAGCTTTTCAATAACCTTTACCTCTGTGGCAATGGCCGCATGGTCTGTACCAGGCTGCCACAGCGCTTCATAGCCTTCCATTCTCTTAAAGCGGATGAGAATGTCCTGCATAGTCTCGTCCAAAGCATGTCCCATGTGAAGCTGTCCTGTTACGTTTGGCGGAGGCATTACAATGGTAAAGGGTTTCTTATCTCTGTTTACTTGGGCATGAAAATATTTATTATCCAGCCATTTCTGATAAATCCGGTCTTCCAGACCTTTTGGGTCGTAAGTTTTTGCAAGCTCTTTGCTCATAGGTTCCTCCTCTTTCGGTTATAGGGTATTTTTCGGAAGCCCAAAAAAATACCCTTCATAACCATTTTCATAATAGTTACAAAGGGCGATTCAATTCGCGGTACCACCTTCATTTATCACTCGTAAGTCCTGTAACGGGGACGATACGGGAAAACCTACCAAACCTGAAACAGGTCCTTCAGCCCTCCGGTTCAAAAGCTACCTTCCACCCTTTTTCCTTAAACAATCTTTCAGCCCATGAATTGTTCTCTCTGCAAGTTCCCGGGATGTACTCCTCTTTCTCATCACCTTTTCTTTTATTTTACAATCATAAGCACAAACTTTTTCTTTGTCAAGAGAAGAATTTCTAAATTTTCCTAAAGATTATCTTTGGTTTTCTGGTTTTCTCTCTTTCTCTTAGTCATCAGTCCGCCGATACGGCCGGTCTCTTTCGCAGAAAGACTCTTCCATCCAAACTCCTTCACCTTATCCAAAAGGCCCAGTTCTTCTGCGATTTCATATTTCAGCTTTTCCTCCTGGGGAATACTGTCCAGGTCTATCTTTTTTTCCTTATTCTCTGCCATAAAAAAGCCACACTCCTTTTCCCGGAAAGCAGAGGTGTCACATTAAACATATATCAGGAATATTTATACATTTAATGCGATATCCCCTTTTCCTGTCTGATAATCTCTGTATATGGAGTATGGCCTTTAAATTTTACTTTATACGATTTTTCAAATATTTCCCAATCCCTATTTAGGTATCACAATGGAAGCCACAATATAGGCGAAAATTCCTGCGCCGAAGCTCATGCAGGTAAGAATCACCCAGGCCAGGCGCACCAGAGTAGGGTCTATGTTAAAATATTCCCCGATTCCTCCGCACACACCTGTAAGCATATAGTTTACTGATGAACGGTATAATCTTTTATCTGACATGTTTTACACTCCTCTCTGATTCCTTTAGAATTCAATATGATGATAGTCTCCTTCTTCATGCCCCCAATCATCCCAGAAATCTCTCCAGTCCTGCCAGCTCTCTATGTCATCCAACTCATCCAGCTGATCTAGCTCATCCAACCGGTCCAGAGCATCCAATTCGTCCAGAGCATCCCAATCCCGGTCTGTAAAGCGGCTGATAAAATTCTGAAATCTGCTGTTCTTTTCCAGGCCCTTTACAAAGTCTCTGTGGTTGGCTCCGCAGACCAGGCCTCCCGCCAGCAGAAGTGTTCCTGTAAGAAACAGCACCAGAGCGGTAATCAGACTGATTTTCGTTAATTTTCTCATGAGTTTTCACCTCCCCGGATGCCCCTGTGAAGGATTCTCTGGATAAAATCCACCACCCACCGCAGCACTGCGGGAAAGACTTTGAAACCCAGCCAGAGAAATCCTGTCATAAGCAGTATGCCCAAAGCCAGAAGAATCAATGCCCCTCCTGCACAGGCCACTGCCGTGGCCGGAGTAGGCAGCAGAAACACCAGACTCTGGACCAGCAGCAGAAAGCCAGCCGCTACCAGCCCCAGGCCGCCGGCCAGCAGGCCCAGAACACCGCAGACAATTCCGATAGCCGCTCCAAAAAGGCCGCCGATAATGCCAATGATAACTCCTGCCCCGCTTAATCCCAAAAAAGGCACAGCCACTATAATCAAAATTATCAGCAGCCAGAAGGCTTTTCGGTTGGGCTGCTGATGGACAGTACCCGAACCGCCGTAGCCGGCTCTGCGGTAAGGGCCGTCATATCCTCTGCCTCTCCTGTCCCCAAAATCTCTGTAGCGTGCACCGTCCCAATTGTTCTCCTCTTTTTCCTCTCCGGAAAAATTCTCCTCCTGGAAGGCTTCCGGCATTTCTCTGTCCTGAAATCTCTGGTCCCGGTAACCGGCTTCCGTATATTCTCCGTGCTGGCCACCGTCCCCGGCTAAATCTGCTTTTATAATGGCTGCCACCTTTCCGGGACTGCCAAGCTCCTGGATAACTGCAGCTTCGTTTTCCTCCCCTGCCTCATCGAAATAGCTTCTGTAATATTCCAGAGCAGCTTCCCTTTCTGACTGGGGAACATCTCCCAGCAGCCGCTCCAGCTGGGCCAAAAATTCCGTTCTGTTCATTTCAGTATCCCTCCCTCGAACAACCTGGTTATCTTATCGGCATAGCTTTTCCATTCTCCCCTGTATAGATTCAGCTGGGCCATTCCTTTTTCAGTAACCTTGTAGTACCGTCTGTTCCGTCCTGCAAATTCCTGGTCATAAGTTTCCAGGCAGCCGTCTTTTAACAGACGGCGCAGAACCGGGTACAGGGTGGACTCTGAAACTTCCAGTACCTGGCGCACATCCTGGGTAATCTTGTACCCGTAGGTCCCTTGATTTTCCCTGGAAACAACTGCCAGCACAATAGCGTCCAGCAGCGCTGCCCCTGTATTGAAAACCATATCCTCACCCCTTACTCTTGTATTTATCTATCCTTTATCATATTTTACATCTAATACTATACGATATATAATATAGCATTGTCAATAGTATTATATGTCCATTTATCACAAAGCTACACAAAAGGGTACTGTTCACTCACTCGTATCTGGTAAACAGTAACATTCGCAGGCCCATTAAAAGTTTTGCTTCCCAAAAGGAGCCTGCGCACACCTGAATCATGTTCTTACGCAGACCGGCAGC
>CABSEJ010000216.1 GCA_902476765.1 uncultured Blautia sp. | reverse complement strand
GTTTTCGCCGTGAAAATCTGGGCTTTGTGTTCCAGGATTTTAATCTGTTAGACACGCTGACAATTTCCGAAAATATTGCATTGGCCTTAGCAATTAACAAAAGACCTGCGAAAGAAGTGGAACCCTGTGTTTTGGATATGGCCGGAAAGCTGAACATTGGAGATATTCTGGACAAATACCCATACCAGGTATCCGGAGGCCAGAAACAGCGTTGTGCCTGTGCCAGAGCTATCATCAATAATCCAAAGCTGCTTCTGGCAGATGAACCAACCGGCGCCTTAGACAGTCATTCTTCCCAAATGCTTTTATCCACTATTCAGAGCATCAATGAACAGCTTAAAGCAACCATTCTCATGGTAACCCATGACGCTTTTACAGCCAGTTATGCAAGCCGTATTCTCTTTTTACAGGACGGAGAGGTTTTAACAGAGCTGCACAAAGGCAGCGACAGCAGGAGTGCTTTTTTTGATAAAATCCTGCATGTGCTTACCATGATTGGAGGGGGACAGAACCATGTATGCTAAACTTGTTTTCAGAAATGCCAAACGGTCTGTCAAAGACTATTTGGTTTATATCGTGACCATGACTATCTGCGTCACCTTGTTTTATTCGTTTCTATCTATTTCCAGCAGCTACTATAAACCGGATATTGGCAGCGAATACAACTTTACCATACTGAGCGACGGCATGAAAGTGGCAATTTGTGCAATTACTCTGTTGTTGCTATTTCTGATACGATTTGTCAATTATTATATGCTGCAGCGGAAACAAAAGGAATTTGCGGTTCAATCTGTCATGGGTATGGAACAAAAAACCATTGGCCGGCTGTTTTTTGCTGAAACCCTTGTTATGGGAATGTTTTCCATTGCTCTTGGAATTTTCCTGGGAATGTTTTGCTCCCAGTTTATCACAGCTATGCTGTTGACCTCCTATGGGAAAAGCTATAAGCTGTCGTGGACATTGTTCCCTGATACTGTCTTGCTGACGGTTTGCTTTTTTGCTTTAAGTTTTCTTGTCATAGGTCTATTTAATACCCATAGGATTAGAAAAACCAAAATCATAGATATGCTTGGAGCTGGACGGGAAAACGACCCGGACCCTGGAAAGAGGCGGTGGATTATAATTATAGTAATCCTTCTTGAATTATTTAATCTGTGGATGCTGGCCACAGGTATTAACATAACCTGTTCTTATTATGACAGACGTTTTGCCCTTCCCGTTCAGATGATGTTCTGGGGAAATATTTTTCTTCCGGCAGCCACACTGCTTTGGACAGGGTTGTGGATTTTGAGAAAGAAAAAGGCCGGCTTTCCTCTGCTGCTTGTTGGTTTGCTGGTGTGTACGGTCTTAAATACTTTCACTGCAGCCAGTGTACCAACACTGACCAGAATATACTATCTTCCTCTTCATGACGGAATATTTAGCCAATATCTGCTGTTTGTTTTGATAGATTTGCTCTTCTTTATCTGCTCCCTGATTTATATGTCCGCCAGCTTCCTTGTGGCATGGAAAGAAAAATCTCCGGAACACAGATATAAAAATGAAAATCTATTCTTTTTCGGGCAGATTATATCCAAGTTAGATACTACCAGTAAGACCATGACTCTCATCAGCATTACCTTATCCCTTGCCATTTTCTTGTTTATTGCCACTCCTGTCCTGGTTGGCTGGGCTTCCGGCTATCTGGATATACGGTCCGTATATGATGTACAGATTTATTCCGGATATAACAAGGTAGAGCATGAAGAAAATCTTCCCCATGACAACTATGGAATTGTAAAAGATTTTCTTGGAGAGCACGGCATTAAAACAGATTATGACTGTACATTCAGCCTTTATCTTCCACGCAAAGCTGATTTTTACAGCCGGATGAAATATGACTTTCCTATTGTAGCCATTTCTTTAAGCGATTACAACCAGATACGGGAAATGCTGGGTTATGGGCAGATTTCTTTATCTAAAAACCAGTTTACAACACAGTGGCAGACAATCTCAACAGAAGAAGACCGGGACAGCTTTCTGGCGGACCATGACACCGTAATGACAGATGCAGGAGTGTTAACCCTTTCCTCACACACTTTTTATGAGGAACCCATGGGGGAAACCCTTTATAATTCTTATACGGATGTACTCTATATCTTCCCGGATAATGTTTGTGAAAATCTGCTTCCGGTTATGCAAAACCGATATATCATAACCTCTGAAAACCTTTCTTACGAAAACGCCCGGGAATTAGAAAAGGATTTTACTGACCAGTATCCGGAACTGACCTCTGCCGGCGTCAGCTATGGAATCCGTTTGCAAACCCTGCAAATCAACAGCACAAAAGCCAGCAACTTTATTTTACAGGCCTCTATGCTTTACTGTGCTGTAGTTCTGATGGTTATTTGCCTTACCATATTGTCTCTGCAGCAGCTTTTAGACGCAGATAAGTACAAATACCGTTTCTCTGTCCTCAGGAATCTGGGAGTTGAACAGCAGCGTATCGGAAAACTTGTGTTAAAACAATTAGGCCTCTGGTTTGGTCTTCCAATCCTTGTGGCAATCTTTGTCTCTACTATTGTGATTGCTTACTTTATCCAAACAATTTCTGCAGAAATATCCGCCTATATAGGTTTTGGAACTTTCATGCTGCAGATAGGTATAACTGTGGGGATTCTGACCCTGCTGCTGATTTGTTATTTCATCAGTACCTGGATACTTTTTAAGCGTTCTATCCGTTAAACATACCTGCTGACTCTCCAGACTCCTTCTTCAGGATAAAAAAACAGCAGAATCTCTCTGGGCTGCTCTTTTTCCCATATACGGCACTTATATTTCCAGGCGGGAATCCCTGCATATTGCAGCCGCTCCTGAGACAGCACCCGGATAGGGAAAAAATATAGGATTTGGCCTTCCTTGTCCCTGATTTTCATGGACAAGGGGAGCGCCTTTCCGGAA
The DNA here is from genome assembly GCA_902476765.1 of uncultured Blautia sp. Classification (GTDB taxonomy): domain Bacteria; phylum Bacillota; class Clostridia; order Lachnospirales; family Lachnospiraceae; genus Blautia. The sequence goes on along the minus strand of CABSEJ010000216.1, from coordinate 1,566 downwards.
GCTGTAAACCAGCATTTTACCGCTGCCTCCAGGAAATCTCCCTCCTGCCTTCCTTCATCCTTTTCATACACCTGGATTCCTGTGTGAAAACTCATAAACAAGTCCCCCTGCTAATAGCTCTTTTATCCTGAGGCACATATTTTTCCCTGGAAATTCCTCCTGTCACATGCTCCATTCCCGTATTCAGGAATACTGCTCTTTTCACAGAATCTCCCCCATATCTTCTGCGTATCTGGTCTACAGCAGCCTCTGCCCTCTGCCACTTTTCTCTGTTGGGAAGGCCAAAAAGGCTTTCTTGGAAGAAGTCCTGCTCTCTGGAAATCCCGGATAAATGAACTCCAAGATGGCGTATGGGTTCTCCTGTCCAAAGCTGGTCAAAGAGAAGAACCGCCTGGTCATAAATTTCCTGTGTAAGACTGGTAGCCCAGGGACATTTTCTCTGATGAGAGGCTCTGGAGAAATCCCAGGTTTTGATGCTTACACAGAATACCCTGGCCTGAGCTTTGTGGGCCCGCAGTCTGGCTCCCAAGGTTTCACACAGAGATAACAGCACCTTTCTGGCCATCTCCCGTTCCTTCACGTCCCAGGGCAGGGTAATACTGTTCCCATATCCTTTATTTGGCGGAGGAAGAGGCTGGATAAGGGAGGGGTCTATTCCTCTGGCATAGGCCCACAGCAATTCTCCCTGTTTACCCATATGAGCCTTCAATATTTCCGGGTCTGTTTCCGCCAATTGACGGATGGTAAAAATCCCCATATTTTTCAACTTTCTCTGAGATGCTGTTCCTGCGAAAAACAGCCGGGATACAGACAGAGGCCATAGTTTCTCTTCTACTTCCCAGGGATACAGAGTATGCACCTTGTCCGGCTTTTCAAAATCAGAGGCCATCTTAGCCAGTACCTTGTTGGTAGAAATCCCTATATTTACCGTAAAGCCCAGCTCCTGTTTTATTCTTTCTTTCATTTCCCGGGCTGCTGCTAAGGGTTCTCCGAAAATCTTCCCTGTTCCGCTCATATCTACAAAAGCTTCGTCTATACTATAGGGCTCCACAGCCGGAGAATACTCTTTTAAAATCTTCAGAAAAGCTAAAGAGCATTTTTCATACAAAGCATAATGTGGGGGTACCAGTAAAAGAGAGGGACATTTCCTTCTGGCTTCGAAAATACTATCTCCCGTTGAAACACCCCTGGCCTTGGCAGGGATAGATTTTGCCAGGATGATTCCCTGGCGCAGGGCAGTATCCCCAGCCACAGCACTGACCTGGCACCGCAAATCCTCCCTTACGCCCAGACATTTCATCCGGTACACTGCCTCCCAGCTTAGATATGCAGAATTTACATCAATATGAAAAATAAGAGCGGAATTCTCTCTGGAATTCTTCGGCTTTTTTGAAAGCTGTTTCCCTTCTACGAACATACGTTCCACCTCCTTTTTCTTCTATTATAGGAACGTATGTTCGCAAAATCAACAGGGGATAACTGGGAAGGAAACGACAGTCTCTTATAACAAAAGTGTGCTTCGCACACCCTCGCAATTCCATTTTCTTCCAAGAAGCACACTTTTGC
>CABSEJ010000215.1 GCA_902476765.1 uncultured Blautia sp. | reverse complement strand
CGGCTTATATCCACGCAGGAGCCCATATGAAGCACCGGAGGTATATCTGCCAGCTCACAGACTCTCTTCAGACCGTCTCCGCATAGGTCTTTGGCTCTCTTATCCATAAGTCCTGCTCTGGCGGCGGCCTGTGCAGAACATCCGGAAAGAACTACGATAATATCGTTTTTAATCAGCTTTTTCATCAGTTCTATATGAGCAGAGTCCGGACGCACCCTAGGATTATTGCAGCCTACCATGGCTACGGCGCCTCTCAGAACTCCGGAGGTAATACACTGAATCAAAGGTTTCGTAGTTCCCAGCTCCTCTCCCTGGCTGCTGGCTACCTTGTCTAACTGTTTAACAATAGCTTCCACAGAATAACCTACTGTGGCTTTCTGCTTCAGTTGAGGAATATGTACCAAATCCGGTTTTCTGTTCACAAAGTTCTCCACTGCCATACGGACAATCTGCTTGGCATTTTCCCCTGCTGTTTCAGCATTAAAGCGGATAAAGTCAGAGTCCGGCATCTGAGCAATTGGGGAAGTAGTGATAAACTTGGTGTGGAAACATTTGGACAGCGGTCCCAAAGCCGGGAAAATACACTGTACGTCAACTACAATAGCTTCGCATGCACCGGTGAGAACCACGTTCTCCTGCTGCAGGAAGTTTCCGGCCATAGGTACGCCTCTTCTCATGGCTACCTCATTAGATGTACAGCACACGCCTGCCACATTGATGCCCTTGGCCCCCAGAGACTTAGCCAAAGCTACCATTTCCGGGTCCTCTGCATATTCACAAATCATTTCAGAAAGGCTGGGGTCATGTCCGTGTACGATAATATTAACCATATCCTCTTTCATAACACCCAGATTTGCCTCTGTGTCCACAGGCATAGGAGTGCCGAACATTACGTCTGAGAATTCTGTACCGCACATGGAGCCGCCCCATCCGTCAGACATACCGGCTCTTAAAGCCTGACGCACCAAAGCCTCCGGCTTGGAGGAACATCCCATATGTGTCATATGCATGGCAGTGGAAACCTCACGGTCAATAGCTCTTGGCTCCAGCTCTGCTTTCTTCCAAAGCTCTCTGGTATGTTCCGGCGCTCTGGTCAGCCATCTCTGTACGCCAAAAGGTTTTCCGTATTCTAACAGAGCCAGCTCAGACATTTCATGGGCCAAATCGTAAATATCCTTGCCCTCTGTCTCTACGCCCCATTCTTTGGCGATTCTCAGCAGTTTATCTACGTCCTTTACCTTATAATTTCCATCCTTGGATACCGTATGAAGGGTGTGGCAGATTTCCCTTCCATGGTCAGAATGGGTAGCAGCTCCGCCGGCTGTAAAGCGAAGGAAATTTCTTCCTTGCAATTCGTGAGCATCACATCCGCAGATACCTCTGGGCGCTTTTTTTGTAATACGGCAGGGTCCCATGGTACAGATGCGGCAGCAGATACCCTCCTCGCCGAACTTGCAGTGGGGAGTCTGGTTTTTTACCCTGGCCTGCCAGGAATCCGCTCCTACCCTGGCACCTGTTTCCAGAAGCCGTTCTGTGGCTGCCTCAAACTCTTCGATTGTGGTCAATCTGAATGTACTACTCATTTTTACCTCCTGATTTTAGTAACAGGAAAATCCTCTTCCCTGTTACGGATAATATAATGCTTTGTTACTTTGTCTATATTATAACAATCTCATCCCCTTCTTCCCATCAACGTTTTATTGAATACCTTCAACTTCTTATTGATAGTCTTGGCCGAAAAGTCTTGCCAGCCGTAAAACACCCAGAAAAATGCAAAAAGAAAACAGGCCTCATGCCAAAGACCTGCTTTCTTTAGAAGATATACTATAGTGAATTCTTGTATATCCTATCATATTTTTTCCAAAAGTGTTATCAACAATAGGTTGATTAGATACAACGATTCTCTGAGACTATCTGGGAATATGTTTTTCCTTAATCTTTCTGAGCCATCCCATAACATGCTGATGAAACAGCTGAATATCCGGGTTAGGCGTACTGCCCTTTCTTGTCAGCATATAGGTGGACCAGTAAAAAGGGCCGTCTTCAAAGGGAAGCATCACCAGATTTTCATGGCCCATATCGTCGAAAATAAAATCCACGGTAACAGATATTCCCTTGTTCTGCTGGACCATTTTGTGGCAGAGGCTGAAGCCGCTGGTTTCAAATACAATGTTGGGCTCAAAACCCGCTTGCAGACACTTCTCAACAATCAATTGATGGATATGGAATTCCGAGCTTTCGATATACAGCCTTTCTCCTTCTATGTCCCGGATAGTAACCCTGTCTTTCTTAGCCAGGGGATGACAACGGTTCACCAGCAGCTTAATCTCAAACTGCTCCATAAACGTTGCTTCCATAAATTTCCGGCTGCTGTCTCCCACGGTAAAGGCCACATTGCCTTCCCCGGTCTGAAACATCCGCTCCACCTGCCGGTCAGGAAATTCCCGGTAGTGAAAGGTAATCTGAGGATACCTGTTTCGGAAATCTCCGATACACTCCGGCGTCACCAGTCTGAGTATTCCATAAGCAGACAGCAAATCTATTTCATGGTGTTCCTGCTGCTCAATGCAGCGGATTTCACTGCACATTTTCTCATAAGGACTCAGCACATCCCCTAAATGCTCATAGAGATACTCTCCGGAAGCCGTAAGGATGATACCGGAGGCCTTCCGGTTTAACAGAGTGGCCCCCAGTTCATTTTCCAAATTTTTAATGATTTTGCTCAGCCCCTGTGGGGTCATATAAAGAGAATGGGCCGCTTTGGTAATACTTTTCAGCCGGCAGACAGCCCGGAAATATTCTAGTTCCTTAATATTCATCTTTTGTCCCTGCTATGGTTTAAAAATTAAACTCTATTTTCTCTTCCTTGATTTTATGCTTCTTGGCATATCCGGTAAGTATCATGGTCAAAGCACCGTCTCCCGTAATATTGCAGGCTGTACCAAAGCTGTCCTGAAGAGCGAAGATGGTAAGAATCAAGGCAGTTCCTGTTTCATCAAAGCCCAGCACTCCGGTAATCAGTCCAAGAGAAGCCATTACCGTTCCGCCCGGTACCCCCGGAGCTCCGATGGCAAATACACCTAAAAGCAGGCAGAAAATTACCATGGTGCCAAGAGAAGGCAGGTGTCCGTAAAGAATCTTGGACACAGTCATGACAAAGAAAACCTCTGTCAAAACAGAGCCGCAGAGATGGATGTTGGCAAACAGGGGAATACCAAAGTCAACCATATCATCTCTTAAAGGCGGTTCTGACTTTTTAGCACAGCGGAGAGCCACAGCTAAGGTTGCTGCAGAGGACATAGTTCCTACCGCAGTAATGTAAGCCGGCCCGTAATTTTTCACTACCTTTAAAGGATTTTCTCCGGAATACAGACCGCCTACGCCATAGAGAACAGCCAGCCAGATATAATGTCCTGCCATAACAATAAGGATAACCTTGATAAATACTGGCAGCTGCCGTGTAATCGTGCCCTCATAGGACAGGGCGCAGAAGGTAAAGGCGATGAAGAAAGGCAAAATAGGAATCACCACTTTTGTCACTATCTCCAGGACAATCTTCTGAAATTCATTTAAAATATTGGTAATTGTTCTGGCTCTGGTCCAGGTGGCTGCAAGACCCATAAGCACGGAAAATACCAGGGCGCTCATAACCTCCATAATCTGAGGAATATCCAGCTGGAATACCAGTTCCGGAAGCTCCTTCAGGCCTTCCACCTCAGACACAATAGACAGCCGAGGTATAATCCCGTATCCGGCTCCCATAGAGATTAAAGCAGCCAGAACCGAAGATGCATAGGCGCACACAATAGCCACGCCCAACATTCTGGAAGCATTGCTTCCCAATTTTGTAATAGAGGGTGCGATAAAACCAATGATAATCAGGGGAACACAGAAATTGATGACCTGACCTAAAATATATTTCACTGTCACCACTACATTCATTACTGTTACATTGGCTATCTGACCCACAAGTATACCCACCACTACTCCTAAGAGCAGACGGAAGGGCAGGTTGTTGAATAATTTTTTCACAGTTTCTCCTTCCTTTCTTTTTAAATTTTTCTTATTATACTCTATCTTTATCCCTGCGTCTATGTTTTTATGCTCCTTCAGGGAAGAGTGTCGCCAAAAGCGTCTATATCTATCTCGTCCTTCTGTCTGATTTCCGCCAGAACCCACCGCTTATTCCGGTAGACAAACCGCCAGTATTCAAAGAAGGCCTCATTTCTAGGATTTCCCCTGACTACTTTTCTTGTATTCAGGTCTATGTAATATCCTTTCATTTTTCCGTGGATAAGATACCAAAGTTCATCCTTCTCTTCTCCGGGATGGTCTATGACATACACCGGCACAGCGCTTAACAGCCGTACATTTTTCTGTACCACCCCTTCGTTGCGGACCTGCATCCACTGCAGCTTGCTGCTGAATTCATCCTGAAGCTCCTGGCTCAAATAGCCTGCTCCATAGCTTACGTCCATTCTCCGCCAGCACTCCTGAACCTGAAAATAGGTTTCTTCCACCTGCTGCTGAATCTCCCGGTAATCCCAGTTGCCGCCCATCTGGGCATACACGGCCATGGCTCTTTTACTCCTGGCCTTAGCTGCCCTGCTTTTTATGATAAGGGCAGTGCTGCCTCCTCCGG
>CABSEJ010000214.1 GCA_902476765.1 uncultured Blautia sp. | reverse complement strand
CCTAGTGTACTGACACGTTCACATTTTAGCAAATGACTTGCCTGAATTTCCATCTGCTGCGTTGTCGTCAATCGACGTAGCCACCGCTACGCCTCATTCCTCCGCCTTGCAGAATGAAAATTCATTCTACGTCATTATGCTGAAAATGAACGTGCCAGTACACTAGTATCATATTCTTATCATAGCATAAAAGTTTTTCCGTGAAAAGTATCAAAATACTGAGAAAAGTAATATAAAATAAAGGATTAGGAGATTAAAATAGCCATTAGAAAGAAACAAGTCAAATGGACGCACAAGTAAGTCTGCTTGGCTTGCAGCCCGCAAAAAGGATTACTTGAAAAGAATAAGAGAGAAAGGAAAGTGAAAAACATGCAGGTAAAAGGAGTAAATCTTGGTAACTGGCTGGTTCTGGAGAAATGGATGAGCCCGGGATTATTTGAGGGGACTACCGCTGAGGATGAGTATTATCTCCCCACACAGCTTTCAAAGGAGGTGTACGAGGCCCGTATTAAAATGCACAGGTCCGAGTACATCACAGAGAGGGATTTTACAAGAATTAAAGCCATGGGAATGGATGCGGTCCGTATTCCGGTTCCTTACTTTATCTTCGGAGACAGAGAGCCCTTTATCGGCTGTATCCAGGAGCTGGACAATGCCTTTAACTGGGCAGAGAGATACGGCCTTCAGATTCTCATTGACCTTCACACAGCCCCGGACAGCCAGAACGGCTTTGACAACGGCGGAATCAGCGGCGTGTGCAAATGGTCCCAGCAGCCGGAGGAAGTAGAGTTTGAGCTGACTGTCCTGGAGAGACTGGCAGAGCGTTACGGCACAAGAAAAGGCCTGTGGGGCATTGAAATTCTTAATGAGCCTGTTCTGGAGGATATGTGGGAAGCCATGCATGTGGCAGAGCGTTATCCGGCTGCAGACCCGGAGAAGGCTAAGGGAACAAAGCCAAACACCATTGAATTTATCCGTCAGTTCTATCTGGATGCCTATGACAGGATTCGCAAATATATGCCGGAAGAGAAATATGTGGTGTTCCATGACGCTTTCCGTCTGAAAGCCTGGAAGGATTTCATGCGGGAGGAAAAATACAAAAACGTGGTTCTTGACACCCACCAGTATCTTATGGTTGCTGAGATGCAGGGCTGTGACCAGACCGTAGAAGGCTATGTAAAATATGTAGAAGAGCTTCAGAAGGATATAGAGGAAATGCAGCAGTATTTCCCGGTTATCTGCGGCGAGTGGTGCCTGTTTAATTCTCTGGCCGTAGGACAGGATACAAAAGGGGGACAGACCGTCTTAAACGGTGTAGAGGGACTGAATCAGGAAGTAGTCAGCGATGAGCAGAAGAAGGAAATCTATAATGCCGTGGCTAAGGCACAGCTTGCAGCCTGGAAAGCAGGAAGCGGCTACTTCTACTGGAGCTACAAGCTTCTCACAGATACAGTGAACACTCCCGGCTGGGTAGGCTGGGATAGCTGGGATTTGGGAAGATGCGTGGACTTCGGATGGTTCCCTGTGGAAGAAGCATAAGATAAAAAAGAGGAATGGGAGAGAGAAAAATGAACACAACAGATATGAATCCTAATGCAAAATTGTCCTTTCTGGAAAGGTTTGCCTATGGTATCGGAGATTATGCTGGAAACCTGATATATTCAGCCATCAGTGCTTTCCTTCTGGTGTATTATACCAATGTAGTGGGAGCCAGCGCAGCGGCAGCGGCTTCTATTATCGCTATATCCAAGTTTTTAGACGGCGTTTCAGACCTTGTTATGGGATATATTGTAGACCACACCCACAGTAAATGGGGAAAGGCACGTCCCTGGATTGCAAGACTGTGTATTCCCCTGGCTGTATGTACAGTGCTGATGTTCAGCGTGCCTTCCAGCTTTGCAGGCTCTATACAGATTGCCTATATGTTCCTTACATACAACCTGGTTTCCACCATCTTCTATACAGGTATCAATGTTCCCTATGCTACCATGCAGGGTCTGATGACAAGAAACCAGTATGAGAGAGGTCTTCTGGGAAACTTCCGTAACCTTCTGGCTACTGCAGGAACCATGACTATCAACACCGTGGTTCTGAAAATGACCGGCTTCTTCGGCGGTGGAGACTCTTATACCCAGAAGGGCTGGACACTGACCTTCGTTGTACTGATGATTGTCTTTGTAGTTTTGAATATGTTTATGTTCTTTACCTGTAAAGAGCGTGTTGTAGAGGGCGGAGGAGAAGGAAAAACAGAAAACGTGTCTTTTATCAAAGGCCTTGCAGGACTTGTGAAAAACAAATATTGGATTCTCCTTGTTATCAGCATATTCGCTATGTATTTCATGATGTCCACCTTCTTCGGCTCAGCCGTTTACTTTGCCATGTATAATATGGGAAATGATGATTACTATGCTATGGTGTCTAATTTGCTTTCCATAGCCCAGATTGTCACCCTGTTTATCACACCTTTCCTGATGAAGAAAATAAGCAAGAGAAATCTGTTTATGATTGGTATGATTATTGCAACCGTAGGCTTTGTTCTCTCTGGTTTGACTACAAACTATACTATGATTTGTGTATCTTCTGTTATCAAAGGTATTGGATTTGGATTCGGCGGCGCTACTATGTTCGGCTGTCTCCAGGACGCAATTACCTATGGAGAATGGTACAATGGCTACGGAACAGCCGGTATGGGAAATGCGGCTTCCTCCTTCTGTATGAAGGTGGGTTCCGGTGTTGGTACGGCGGCTCTTGGATGGATTCTGGCAGCAGGGGGATTTGACGCAAACCTGGAAGTTCAGAGTGCATCTGCCCTTACTTCCATTACAGTGGCATTTGCCTGGGTACCGGTTATCACTTCCATTATCTGTGTCATCTGTATGGCACTGTTTAATCTGGACAAATACTATCCTCAGGTTGTGGCTGACCTGGAAGCAGGAAAACACAGAGGCGACAAGTAAATAAATAGTTAAAAAGGGCTGCTGCATAGAAACTATATCATGAATGAATATTCTGGAATTAAGTTTTGTGCGGCAGCCTTTTTGTTGTTATTACAGAAGGAATATAGGAGGAATTATGGAGAAAAAAGAATTGCTTTTTGGAGCGGCATATTACCCGGAGTATATGCCCTGCAGCAGGATAGACAAGGATTTTGACATGATGAAAAAGGCCGGAATGAATGTGGTCCGCATTGCAGAGTCTACCTGGAGTACCCTGGAGAGGGAGGAAGGTGTCTTCGATTTCTCCTATATTGACCAGGTTCTTCATAAGGCAGAGGAGACAGGGATGAAGGTGATTATCGGTACCCCTACTTATGCGGTGCCCTCCTGGCTTGTGAAGAAGGACCCGGAAATTATGGTTACCACAAAAAAGGGAAAGGCGCCCTATGGGCACAGACAGCTTTTTGATATATTGAATCCCACCTACCGGCATTACGGAGAAAAGGTAATCCGGAAGCTTGTGGAGCATACGGCCTTACATCCTGCAGTTATTGGATTTCAGATTGACAATGAGACCAAGCATTACGGCAATGACGGGGAGGAAATGCAGAGACTTTTCCGGGAATATCTAAAGGAAAAGCATAAAGACACGGATACCTTTAACAAAACCTTTTATCTGGCTTTTTGGAGTAATTCCATCCACAGATGGGAGGATTTGCCGGACATGAGAGGCTGTATTAACGGAGGTCTGGCAGGGGAATATGAGGCTTTTAAGCGGACTATGGCGGCCCGGTTCCTTGCCTGGCAGGCAGAGATTGTCCGGGAGTATAAACGGGAAGACCAGTTTATCACCCACAATCTGGACTTTGAATGGAAGAAATTCGGGGCAGATATTGCCCAAGACGGGTATTCTTACGGGGTACAGCCGGATTTGAATCACCAGGAAGCAGCCCGGTGCCTGGACATAGCAGGGACAGATATTTATCACCCTACCCAGGACCAGCTTACCGGTGCGGAGATTGCTTTTGGAGGAGATTCTATCCGCAGCCTGAAACAGGACAATTATCTGGTGCTGGAATGTCAGGCCCAGGCCTTTAAGTATTGGACCCCTTATCCGGGACAGCTTCGGCTTCATGCCTACAGTCACTTAGCCAGCGGAGCTCAGGGAATGCTGTACTGGAACTGGCATTCCATCCATAACGGGTATGAAACCTATTGGAGAGGACTTTTAAGCCATGACTTACAGTCCAATCCGGCCTATGAGGAGGCCTGCCTGATTGGACAGGAATGGAAGACTCACAAAGATGAACTGACCGGCCTTGTAAAGAAGAACCGGATTGCCCTTCTTGTGGATAACCCTTCTCTCACAGCTCTTCAGTGGTTTCCCACAGACCGGGATTTAAGCTATAATGATGTGGTCCGGTGGATGTATGACAGTCTTTATGAAATGAACCTGGAATGTGATGTGGTGGACGTTGGGGCCCTTGAAGAGGAAGGCTATGACATGATTGTCACTCCTGCTCTGTACTGTGCCGAAGAGGGGCTTATCCGGCGGCTGGAGGATTTTGTAAAGAGAGGCGGTGTCTTAATCAGCTCCTTCCGCTCCTTTGTGGCGGATGAGCATTCCAGCGTATATCCGGATGCCCAGCCCCATGGCCTGACAGAATGCTTTGGCATGACCTATAATCAGTTTTCAGAGCCTGGCAGAACACATATGAAAGGGAAGGAAGTTCGGTATTTTATGGAG
>CABSEJ010000213.1 GCA_902476765.1 uncultured Blautia sp. | reverse complement strand
TCAGAACCCCACAATCCATTTGCCCCTCTTTTGAAAAAAGAGGACAGATGGCCCAGATAAGGAGCAGAAGTTGAAAAAATGTGTATTGGGTGTTTTAGTTTGTGTTTTGTGTCTGTTCACTGGCTGTAAGGAAAAAATACAGAATGTGGAAGAAGAGAGAACTGAAGAAACTAAGGATGAAATTACGATTATGCATGTAGACGCTGACTATCCGGAGTTTCAGAAGTTTATCGCTCAGGCGGAAAAGGAACTGAACCTGAAAATCAACATTCTTTCTTATCCTGAAAATGCAGACAACAGACAGGCGGAAATATCTACCATATTGTCGGCTGGGGAGGATTCGGTGGATATTTTTTCTGTAAATGACGAGATGGTCAGTGAATTTAAATATAAGGGATACCTGGAGCCTCTCAATACCCAGGTGATGACAGAGGATATTCTTGCCTGCTACCCGGAAAGCTATATGCAGAATGTTGCTATGCTGGAGGGCCAGGTATTTTCTGTCCCTTATTATATGGATATTATGGTATTCTGGGTAAATAAAGCCATGACCGGAGATATGGAAATAGAGACGGAAGAGGATTTTAGGCGACTTCTGGAAAAAGACTTTGGAGAAGGGCGGTATGGTTATGGCAGCGCATGGGACAGCGCCTATGTGTACAATGAGCTTTCTGAATTTATTAACCTATTCGGAGGCAGTTATTATGACTGGAGTAATCCTGCAACCAGAGAGGCCCTTGTTTTTTTAGAAAGTATGGTACAGAAGGGTCAGACACCGGTAGAACAGGTGACGGACCAGTATGAGCAGCTGGAACAGAAATTTCTGGAGGGAACATATGCCAGTATTTTTGTGTACAGCGGCACCATGGATATGTTTGTACGGGCCGGCGCTTACCGGGAAGATTTTATCCAACTGGCACCGCTTCCACAATTTAAAGAAAATGTAACTAATATAGCTGCTTGGCAGTATGTACTGAACAAATCTTCGGCAAATAAGGAAGCGGCTTTCCGCTTTTTAAAATATGCTGCAAGCCGGGAGGGAAGCATCGCTTATGCGGAATACATGAATCGTCTGCCGGCAAGGCTTGATATTATCAGAGAGGAAGAGTTGAACATTCCGGGTTTTGAACAGTTGAGAGATTATGTGGAGAACACAGAATTGAAGGAAAGGCCTTTTTCCAGAAATACCATGGAGGATATTACGTCCATGGGAAATCTGTTCCAGCAATTCGTACTGGGAGAGATTACTTTGGAGGATTTTTCCAGAGAAGCGCAGACAATTACAAAATAATAAAATATAAAAATAATCGTCCTATTCTTTACCGGGGAGTTAGGACGATTATTTTTTATGTGTGATGGATAAGCGCTGCAGGGAACCGTTTCCTCCTCTTGCATTTCCCACCTGTTTCCCGTACAATAAGGATAGTACACTTGTTCAGAAGTGATAATGAAACAGCAGCAGAAAGGTGTTTAGTATGGCAAATATAGCTTTGATTATAGCCGGTGGTTCCGGAGCGAGAATGCATCAGAGTATCCCGAAACAGTTCTTGTCTGTCAACGAGCGGCCGGTGATTATTTATACGCTGGAAGCCTTCCAGAAGCATGCAGATATTGACGCCATTGGGGTGGTGTGTATTGAAGGATGGGAGCAGGTGCTGTGGGCCTACGCAAAACAGTTTAATATCAGCAAGCTGAAATATGTGATACCGGGAGGCAAGAATGGACAGGATTCTATCCGCAACGGAGTGTTTGAACTGGAAAAATATTTTAAAGAGGACGACGTGGTACTTATCCATGATTCAATACGTCCAATGGTCTCCGCAGATATTATTTCAGATTGTATCGTAAAGACAAAGCAGTACGGCTGCGCTATAGCTACGATTCCCTGTGCAGAGGCTATGCTGCAGACCGAGGACGGGATTATTTCTACAGGCAGCTACCCCAGAGATAATTTAAAAAGAACCCAGACGCCTCAGGGCTTTCCCCTGGGAAAAATCTGCGACTTGCACAGAAGGGCGCTGGAAAAAGGCATTACCAATTCTGTGGCTTCCTGTACCCTTATGATTGAGATGGGAGAACAGGTATATTTTTCTATGGGGTCGGAGAAGAATATCAAACTGACTACAGTAGATGATATTGATATATTTAAGGCGCTGCTTCTGGCCAAACGAGCGGACTGGCTGAAAGACTGACAAAAAAGAAAAAGACGGGGCAGAAACAGACAAAACGGAAACCATAGGACAGAAATAAACGGGACAGAAATAAACAGGGCAGAAGCAAACAGGACAGAAATAAACGGAAGGGAAATTGCCGGAAGAAAATAGACAGCAGACAGATAGACCGCATACAGGGAGAAAAGAATATGTTTTTATATGACAGTGAGCAATACAGAGAGGATTTGCAGGAGGCTGTTTTTCAGGTAAAGGATATAGAGAAGCTGAAGGGAAGCTCAGTGCTTATAGCCGGTGCTGCAGGACTTATCGGGTCCTTTGTGGCGGATATGCTGCTTACGGCCAATGAGCTTTTGGATACCGGAATAAAGGTTTTGGCCATGGGACGCAGCAGAGAAAGACTGTCAGCCAGGTTCCAGGGCTGGAGCAGGGAGAACCTGGTCTTGGTGGAGCAGGACGTGGCGGAGCCTTTGGACTTGGATTTTCAGGTGGATTATATCATACATGGAGCCAGCAATGCTTATCCTCAGGCCTTCAGCCAGGATCCGGTGGGAACTATGATGAGCAATATTACGGGGACCCTTCGGCTGCTGGAGTATGGCAGTACCCATGGGGCCAAAAGATTCTTATTTGTGTCTTCCGGGGAGGTGTATGGCCAGGGGGATGTTTCTGTGGAGGCTTTTGAGGAGGCTTACAGCGGGTATGTGGATATTTTAAATCCCCGTTCCTGCTACCCTTCTTCTAAACGAGCCGCAGAGACTTTGTGCTGTTCCTTTTGGAAGCAGTATGGCCTGGAAACGGTAATTGTGCGCCCCTGCCACACCTATGGTCCCAATACTACCGGTAAAGACAACAGGGCGACTGCCCAGTTTATGGAGAATGTGGGAAAGGGGCAGAATATTGTGCTGAAAAGCGCAGGCAGCCAGATGCGGTCCTACGCTTATGTGGCAGACTGTGCTACAGGCCTTCTCACCGTACTTTTAAGAGGGCTTCCGGGAGAGGCTTATAATCTGGCCTACGAAAAAAGCCGGATTACCATTGCAGAGTTTGCACAGACTACAGCCAGATTGTCCGGGCGGCAGGTGGTTTTTGAAAACCCGGATAAAAAAGCTTTAGAGGAGCGTTCTCCTGTTCCAAGGCAGGTGCTGGACAGCCGCAGGCTGGAGGCTCTGGGCTGGCAGGGACAATATACGCCGGAAAAAGGAATCCAACACACACTGGAAATTCTAAAAGGAAAGGAAGGCAGTTTATCATGAAAAAAAGAAAAGTAATATTGATGGCTTCTGCGCTTTTGTTGGCAGTGACCATGGGGATGGCCGGCTGCGGACAGAAAAAAGCAGATGCAGAAGAAACCCAAAAGGAAGAAGTCAAGACAACAGAAGAACCTGAGGAGGAAGAGTCAGCGGCAGTTTCAGGAGCTGCAGTTGAGCCGGAGGCAGCTGTTCCGGCTAATCAGAACTTATTGACCGGAATCGGAGATTTGTCCCAGGAGGCTATCGGGAAAAGACCGGTGGCTGTCATGGTAAATAATGTACAGAAGGCTATGCCACAGTACGGTGTAGGGCAGGCGGATATTATTTTTGAGATTCCTGTGGAGGGAGACGCCACTAGATTTATGGCTCTTTACGGAGATTATACCAAGGTGCCCCAGATATGCCCTATCCGAAGCTGCCGCTATTATTTCCCGGCTCTTTCCCAGGGATTTGACGCTTACTATGTGAATTGGGGAATCGACGATACTATGGGAGATTATCTGGCGGCTTTGAATATGGACCAGATTGAGGGAATCACCAATACAGGAGGGCTTTTCGGAAGAGACCAGGAGAAGCTGAACCAGGGATATGCTTTGGAGCATACCGGATATTTTGACGGTACCAAGCTGGTATCCTATATTGAAGCCCAGGGACTGAGGACAGATTTGCTGGAAGATAAAAAGGGAGCGGCTTTTCCGTTTAACGGCATGGAAGAACAGCTAAAGCCAGAGGGAAGCGACTGTACCAGCGTTCAGATTAACTTTGGAGCTCAGTCCTCTGCCTTTACCTATGACCAGGAGAAAAAGGTATATTTAAAGCAGATAAACGGGCAGCCTCAGGTGGACGGCAAGACAAGAGAGCAGCTTTCCTTTACCAATGTGTTTGTGCTGGAAACAGATATTTCTGTGCGGGATGATATTGGACATAAGGAAATTGACTGGGACGGAGCTGCGGATTCTGTGGGATATTATGTGTCTAACGGCGGAGTGCAGAAAATTCACTGGTCCAAGGAAGCTAACAACGAAAATTCCTATCTTCGGTTCTATGATGAATCAGGCCAGGAGATTTCTATTAACAGGGGAAAAAGCTATATTGCGTTGAACTACAGGAACCAGACAACGTTCCAGTAGGCAATGCATACATAAATTATACATAATTTTAAGAAGACATAAGGCCCAAGGGGCAGGGAGGTTTTTATCATGGAGAAATGGACAAGATTTAATTACCAGCCATGTATGCCGGTTGGAAAGGACGGAAAAAGAGTGACAGGCAGCCAGGAGCATATTCAGCTTTCCAGGGAGGC
>CABSEJ010000212.1 GCA_902476765.1 uncultured Blautia sp. | reverse complement strand
CTACGCCTGCCATCATGGGGAGCAGTCCGTATCCCATTCCCTGGATTCCGTTGCGGTACACATTTACCACTGTAAGCGGAATCAGGAAGGAGGCAGAACATTTCAGATAAATATCCACCTGTCCCATAATAGTTGTCACATCTCCGGACACAAAAAAATGTACCAGATATTTTCCCACAGTCATCATAGGAATAGCCAGCAGAATTCCGTATATGCTTCCTATAATGGTAGCCCCCCGGAACCCTCTGCGGATTCTTCCCAGCTCTCCGGCTCCCATGTTCTGAGCGCAATAGGTGGCCATGGTGGTTCCAAGGGCTACATAAGCCTGGGTTCCAACCTGTTCAATCTTGTTGGCAGCAGTATAAGCGGCCACTGATGTGGAACCTAAAAGGTTCAGTGAGGACTGTACCATCATAGCCCCGATAGCTGTGATGGAGTACTGCAGAGCCATGGGAATACCAATGGAAAGCTGCATTTTCACCAAATATTTCTCTGGCCGGAAATCCTCTTTTTTCAAACGGAGAACAGGCACCTTTTTTCCAATATAAATAAGACAGCCCACTCCTGAGACGCCTTGGGAAATTACCGTGGCATAAGCCGCCCCTGCTGCTCCCATGTGAAAAGCAATGATAAACACCAAATCCAACCCTATATTCAGAGCCGCAGATAAAATCAGAAAATACAGAGGCGTCTTACTGTCTCCCAGAGCTCTGAGAATTCCGGACAACAGGTTATAAAGCACCGTAGCCACAGTCCCTGCACATATAATCATGATATATGTATAAGCGTCCTGAAAAATATCTTCCGGAGTGTTCATAAACT
The DNA here is from genome assembly GCA_902476765.1 of uncultured Blautia sp. Lineage (GTDB taxonomy): Bacteria > Bacillota > Clostridia > Lachnospirales > Lachnospiraceae > Blautia. The sequence goes on along the minus strand of CABSEJ010000212.1, from coordinate 3,918 downwards.
CCAGTAGGCTTCGCATTCCCAGCATACTGCCGGCAGTCATCAATACTGTAACCAAAAGGCTCAGTACAGCGGCGGTACCGACGGTCTTCCGCATGCCGTTCATATCCTGGGCCCCGTACCGCTGGGCTGTAAGCACGGAAAATCCGGCAGTCAGTCCCTGAAGAAAGCCCAAAATCAAAAACATAATAGTGCCTACGCTTCCAACCGCCGCAAGAGCCCCTGTTCCCACAAATTTTCCCACGATTACCGTATCCGCCATGCTGTAAAACTGCTGGAATAAATTTCCGATAAAAATCGGCACAGTAAAATTCAATATAATTTTCCAGGGGGTTCCGCTGGTCATATCTGTCTGTATTCTTTTTTCTGCCATTTCCTGTCACCCGCTTCTCAGCCGCAGTATTCCCTGCGGGTCCTTTCTTCTTTTTTGTAATCCGGCCTATTATAGTACAAAAATTTCCAGCTTTCAAGCTGTCTTTTTGCTGAAAATTTCCCATACTTTCCGCAGGCAGTCTGTATATCCTGCCCTGTCTGTGCCCTCTGACAGCACCAAATCCACGGCCCCTATCTTCTCCCCCTCCAGATAATATTCGGCAGTTCCTACCTTATGGCCTTTTTTGGCCGGAGCCTGAACAGAATCCGCTATGTTAATCTTTTTTTCCACCTTATCCAGAGCCTTGCCCTGGGTATCCAGATAACGAAAGTCCTCTGCATACACACAAGGTAATTCTTCTTTCACACCGCCCTCTACAGCTACATTGGGAAGTTTTTCCGGCTCCTGGTCCACATAAAGACTGCAGCTTCCAAAGCCCAGATTCAGCATAGCGGCTGCATCCTGAAACCTTACCTTATAATCCGGAGCTGTCATGACCACACTGATTAACGTAATTCCGTCCCGCTCAGCCACTGCGCTGACACAGTATTTAGCCACGCTGGTACTGCCGGTTTTCAGTCCCAGACATCCGTCATAGCTGCGTATCAATTTATTGGTATTGGTAAGCCCGAACTCTGAAGTCCCCTTATCTGTCACATGGGTAATATTTTCCATCCAAACAGAGGAATAATCCAGAATCTTGGGATATTTTGTTATCAACTCCCTGGACATCAGTGCCACATCATGGGCGCTGGTATAATGATTATCTGATTCTGTCAGTCCGCAGCAATCCTCGAAATGGGTATTTTCCATACCAAGGCCTGCAGCCCTTTCATTCATCCGCTTTACAAACTCGCCCTCGCTGCCTGCCACATGTTCTGCCATAGCCACGCTGGCGTCATTGCCGGAAGCTATGACAATACATTTTATCATGGTTTCTACTGTCTGCTTTTCCCCTTCCTCTAAAAATACCTGGGAGCCTCCCATGGATTTGGCATAGGCGCTGGTAACCACCTGGTCTTCCATCTTCAGATTTCCCTTCTCCAATTCATCAAATATGAGAATTAAAGTCATAATTTTTGTAATACTGGCCGGCTTAACCCTTGTATCCATGTCCTTTTGATAAATAATCTGTCCTGTGGAGGCTTCCATAAGCACCCCGTGAGGAGAAGTTATCAGCTCTTCCCCCTCCGCCCTCACCGCAACCGGAGCTCCAAGCAAAAGAACCCCTGCCAAAAGAACTGCCGTCAGCAGACTTACTGCCGTTCTGCCTGTCATACCATACACCCCAAAATTCCTCTTATGTCATTGTAAGCAGGCAGCTTTAAAAATATGACAGGCAAATACCAAGGGAAAATAAAGGCACAAAAAAGAAAAGGCTCAGGAAGAAGTCTGTTGCTGTCTTCCATAAGCCTCTATTGAATTTCTTTATAATTGCGAAAGTTTTACATGTTTTTATTTTCTTTTATCTTCCGCAGAATTCCCGGATTCCTTCCTTAATATCCTCTATGGTATCCTCCAGGCAGTCCCGTTTTTCCCGGTACAGAGTATGTATAAAGTCTGCTAAAAACAGCAGAAAAAGAAAGCCGCCCACCTTCTTACCAAACTCAAAGGGATAAAAGCTAACAATATGTTCTACCCCTTTTTGGAGAAAAAGGAAAAGTCCCAGGGTGTAAAATCCCCAGGCAACGGTACTTTCCAGACATAAAATGCCTCTGTAATTAAAGGGCTTGTCCGAATAATCCCACCAGACCTCCCCGAAAATTTTCTGCATAACCATAGCCGTCACAAATTCCAGAGCTGTCGGCACCAGACATCCTAACAAATACAGCAAAACCAGGTTATGGCAAATAGGTTTCAGAAGAAAATAAACCGTCAGGGCTCCCACCCCGTATATAGGGCAGAAAGGCCCCCAAACAAAACCTCGGTTTGTCAGTTTCCGGTTGCAGATGGACATATAAATTGACTCCACCACCCAGCCCAGAATACTGTAAATCATAAACCACTGAAAAACATTATAAAATTCTGTTCCAAAAATAATTCTCGTCCACATAGGGGAATACTCCTCTATCCTCCTTACAGCATAGGGGCAAACAGCCTTAAGATACTCTGCATCCCTCTTCGGAATACATTTTGATTTTTACACCAATCCAGAGTAATTTCATGGCTGACTTCAAAAGTTTCCAGCATATCCTCCTTCACCTGAGCTACAGCACCGCACCGATACATCCAGGTAGCACACCCGAAATGAAGATACAGACTGCGGTAATCCAAATTTATGGTTCCCACAGCCGCCAGCTCATCATCACATACAAAATTTTTAGCGTGGATAAAGCCGGGGGTATATTCATAGATTCTCACCCCTGCACTTACCAATTGTTCATAATAAGACTGGGTCAGAAGAAACACCAGCTTTTTGTCCGGCGTACCCGGAGTAATAATCCTTACGTCCACCCCTTTTTTGGAAGCCAGGCACAAGGCTGTCATCATCTCGTTGTCAATAATCAGATAGGGAGTGGAAATATAAATATATCTCTTGGCCTGATTTATCATATTCAGGTACACATTTTCACCCACTACCTCGTTATCCAGAGGGGAATCTCCGTAAGGCTGGACAAAACCGTCATCCTTAAATTCCCCGGTATGGTACACATAGGGTCCATACGCAGGCAGATGAGTTTTTGTTCGGGTAATCACAGACCACATCTGCAGGAACATAACCGTCAGGTTCCACACTCCCTCACCGTGAAGACGGACTCCTGTATCTTTCCAGTGTCCAAAGCGTTCCAGCTCGTTGATATACTCATCTGCCAGATTTAAGCCTCCTGTATATCCGGTGTGACCGTCCACCACCAGAATTTTCCTGTGGTCCCGGTTATTCAGCACAATATTCAGAATAGGCCGCACCGGATTAAAAGCCGCACATTTAATGCCTTTTGCCTGAAGTTTTTTATAATATCTGGGGGGAAGGGTACTGACACACCCCATATCGTCATAGATAAGACGAACGTCTACCCCTTGTTTTACCTTTTCTTCCAGCACAGCCAGCATCTCATTCCACATCCTGCCTTCCCGGATAATGAAATACTCCAGAAAAATGAAATGCTCTGCTTTCTTTAAATCTTCCAGCATGTCCGGAAACATATCATCACCCACCGCATAATATTTGGCGGTAGTTTTTCTGTGAACCGGGTAGCCGGCATAATCCCGAATATAGGCAGACTGAATGGCTGCGCCCAGATCTGTCTCTTCCATTTCCGCCCTGGTCTTTTTATCCTCCTTGAAAAAGTTGGTTATCTGCCGGAGAACCAGTTCAGATTCCTGAGTCATCTTCTTAGCTACCCTGGACTGTCCCAGCAGCAGATAAATAATCAGGCCAAACACGGGAACTGCCAGGATAAGAATGGTCCAGGCCAGCTTATAAGATGGATTTATTCTTTTATTTACAATCCACAGAACTAATATCAGGCTCAGCAGACTAATCAGATTCATTACATGCCCTGAAAAGGCTCCCAACCCCCAAAGCATTGCAAAAATCCAGATAAGCT
>CABSEJ010000211.1 GCA_902476765.1 uncultured Blautia sp. | reverse complement strand
AAGCCTCATGGATTAAAGCCTCATGGATTAAAGTCTCATGAATTAAAGTTTCATGGATTAAAGCCTTATGGATTAAAACTCCATGGGATAAAGCCCCCTGTATTAAAACCGGGGATGAGGCTTCTTTTGTATTTGTTATCCGGGACAGCGGCGGCTTTATCTATCTGGCAGGCAGTTTTTGGCCGGATACCAGAGTTTGCAGGGTATCTGCTGTATGCCCTGGCCTTCGTGCTGCTGTGTGTCGGCATTTTCTATCTGCAAAGGGATGTCCGCAGGCTGGGAAAGGATGTGGTGCTGCCTCTCATAGAAAGGAATCCCCTGACAAGGAGAGCTTACCGGGATTACGAATACCGTACCCTGGTGACAGCGGCATGTGGGACGGCCATTAACCTTGGGTTTACGGTGTATAACGGCATATGGGGAATCCTGAACCATTCTGTGTGGTTTATTACCATGGCTGTCTACTACAGTCTGCTGGGCGGGATGCGTTTCTTTTCCATACAGGCAAAGAGAAAAGCGGACATGGAACGGGAACGGGAGAAGGCATTCCGAAGAGAAATTGCCGTCATAAAAGGAGACGGCGTGGTGCTGCTTTTGATGACTACGGCATTGGGGAGCATTGTATTTTATAAGATTACCGGAAACATGGTTACCCCTTATTCGGCAGAGCTTGCTATTGCCACAGCAGCATACACCTTTTACAAGCTTATTTTTGCAGTCCGCAATATGCTGAAAGTAAGGGGACTGGGCTCCCCTATCCTGACAGCAGTACGAAACATTGCTTTTGCAGACGCTTTGGTTTCTCTGTTTTCTCTGCAGGTACTTATGATGGTCTCCTTTAGTTCGGAAAGCAGTGAAACATATGAGGTTATGATGAACAGTATTACCGGTCTTATGGTCTGTGCCACAGTAATACTCATGGGGATATGGATGGTACGGGCATCCGGAGATACTCACCAACATATATAGCATAATTCATATCTTGATTTGTGTAGTACGCTACAGCTATTTGACTATCAACAGATATGGGGGCGGAAATCGGGTCACAAACAGATAAATTAAAAGTAATAGTTTCACCGATATTATCCCCCTCTGTAACCAATATAACGAGCTCTGTATCTGTAACAGCGGTTACTTTTCCTATTGCTACAGGACTATATGGTTCTTTTTCATCCCCATCTGAAGTCAGCTTTGTTGCAATATTCACCCCGTTTTCAACGTAATATTCGATAGTTACTTGGATTCCTGGACAGATTAGATTGTCTCTGACAGAATTAAATTCTGAAATATTAGTTTGAACCTGTTCTGCATTTGTTATATCAAATGCAACTTTACGGTTTTCACCCTCTCCGGGATAAAGTCTGCTGCCAGTGTTTTTTAAATCTGCATATATGGTATTTCCATCACATGAAAGGACATAACCTACAGTAGTTTGAATACTTGGTGAAATCTCTTCTTCATTACTGGTTTCCGGTTCAGCGGCTGTATCCTCATCTGTATTGCCGGAGCTATTGTCTTTTGGCTTTTCTGAAGGAATATCAGATTTTGAGCCTTCTATATTCTTTTGCGAAGCAGGAACTTTGTCTTTGGAAGTTGAACTAAATATTGAACAGCCGCAAGCAAATATTAGAGTAAGACAGACAATTATACCTAAGATGTTTTTTTTTATAAATTGAAGCTCCCTTCATTTTTATTGTGCAATAAGAAAAGCAGTGCGGACAGGGAATCTGAAACCCTGCCTTATTCTCGATAGGTTTTCAGATGATTCTGGCAGAAATATGTTTCCATGTCTCCTTAGAAAGAAAGCTGCCGTCGGCTTTGCTTTCCATTTCAAGAAAGCGGCTATAAGGAATGCTTAAAGATAAAATATCTTTATCAATACATTTCCGGGCAGAAGGGTCTGTCAGTCCAATGGTACAGGTGTCTTGTCCTTTTTGGGAGTCTGCAAGGCTGTACAGCAGACTTTGAGCACAGCCAGAACCGAATTTGATTTTTACACTGTCCTGTTCTGCCTGGTCATAGTTTGCTAAGGTAACAAGACCGGACAGCTGGTCTGCATTTACCAGGAAAACAATGGTTTCCGGCAAATCTGAATCTTCCACAGCGGAAAGAGGCTTCAGTACCAGGTATTCTTTTGCATCAATCTGGGGTATTCCAGTCATATATTGAAGGGCCAGTTCCGGGGACTCTTTGTAAAATTCTCCCTCCTTTGGCCCCTTACCTCTGGTAGAGAGAAAATATTCCGTTATACCTGTTTGAAAAGGGCCAAAGCCTGTTCCGGCTTTGCCGCCGGGACAAACAAGAGTTTTATCACTGAGAGCCGCAGTGCGGCCTTTTGAGGCAGCGTTTAACATAGCCACAACACAGCCCCATTTTCCTTCTTTAAACTGCAGTGCACCCTCAGGGAAAGTGTCTGTTTTTATAACTGCAACGGGCTGGTTTTGTAATTTTATGTAGGCTGCTATTTTGCTTTTCATTAAAAATTCCTCCTCACATTACCCAATGGGATTATTTTTATCATTTAGATTATTTTATCATAATGGAAGGGTAAGATACAAAGATGATTTTGGCCTATTCTGCTAATTTTATTCCTGAATCTAAATAAACAGCGGCGATAAGCAAAATTCTGACTTATCGCCGCTGTTTTTTTGTTTCCTTGTGCAAATAGCGGCAGCAGAAATAAAGAGAGAAAGAAAAATGGTTAAAATATTTAACTTTTTAGGTAAAAAACACACCTGTTTCGTCAAAATGATAAGTGATAAAGTTATTTTATCAAATTTAGAGGAGGAACGAAGATGAAGAAAAAAATTGTAGCGGCAATGTTGGCGGCATTGACAGCAGGAAGCTTACTGCTGACCGGATGTGGAGGAGGGTCTTCTTCGGGAGAATCTGGTTCCGGCAGTTCAGGAGGCGGCGATACCCTGACGGTTATGTGTGTAGGTACAGAGGCGGATACCTACATAGACGGCTACAATGCCATTGCAGAAAAGTTCTCAGAAGACAATGAGTACGGAGTAAATGTGGAAATTGAATTTTATGAGAACGAGCAGTATAAGACAAAGCTTACAACCCTGATGGCTTCTAACGCAGTGCCGGATATTTTCTTTACCTGGGAGCTGTCTTATTTACAGCCTTTTGTAGAAGGGGGAAAGGTAGCGGACATTACCTCTTATCTGGAAGAGGACCAGGAGTGGAAGGATTCTTTTGCAGACGGCACTTTAGAGCTGCTGTCCTATGACGGGAAAAACTACGGTGTGCCTACCCAGAAATCTCTTTGTGTAATGTTCTATAATAAGCAGATTTTTGAAGAAAACGGTGTGACAGTGCCTGAAACTTATGAGGAATTTCTGGATGTGTGCCAGACCCTGAAGGACAATGGAGTTACCCCTATGACCGTGTGCGGCACCGACGCATGGATACCGGCCCAGTTTGTACAGCAGATTGCCGGAGGCATGGCAGGAGATGCTCTGTTTAACAACATTTGTGAGGGAACAGAAAAATGGAACAATGAAACCCATGTAAAGGCTGCGGAAGAAGTAAAGGCAATGGCGGACAAGGGCTACTTCCAGGAAGGCTATATCGGAATGGGACCGGAGGAATCCACAGACCTGTTTACTAGCGGACAGTCAGCTATGTATTTCCAGGGAGCCTGGGACGCAGATAAATGTGCCAAAAGCGAGATTGGGGAAAATGTAGGCGCCTTTGTGCTTCCTGCTTATGACCCACAGTATAATAATATCTCCGTAGGCTCTGTAGATACCAGCTTTTCTGTATCAGAAACCTGCAAGAATAAAGATGCGGCAGTGGCTTTCCTGAAATATTGGACCTCTCAGGAAAGTGAGGATTCTCTTTTATATGAATATGGAAGGATTCCGGCAGGAAATTATGACATCGACGAGTCAAAGCTTTCCTCTCTGATGGTTGACGTACTGAATATCTCTAATTCCCAGGTAGGCCTTACTCCCTGGTGGGACAGACAGTTTGGCGCCGGTGAAGGCGTAGAGTTTAACAATACCTGTGTAGCGGTTCTGGGAGGCGAAGATGCACAGACAGCCTTTGATTCCCTTCAGCAATTTGCAGAAGATAACGCAGACAGATAAAACTGAATAATGAAGGGGCTGTTTAATGGGACAGCCCTTTCTTTAAATAAAGAAAAGGGAGGACCTCTATGAATAAAGTATTAGGAAATAAAAAGAGCATAGCGGTTTTTGTACTGCCGGCTTTTCTTATTTATGCGGTTTTTGTGCTGATTCCTATCGGATACAATGTGTATGTCAGCTTTCTCCAGACGGATTTAATGAGCCCAAGCAGATTCGTGGGAATACAGAACTATGTAAATTTATTTAAGGATACAACCTTTACCAAAGCCCTGGGAAATAACATTCTCATGGTAATCGGCTCCCTGATTGCCCATCTGCCACTGGCTCTGTTTTTTGGAAATATTTTGTTCCAGAAGATTAAGGGAAGTCATTTTTTCCAGACGGTATTTTTCCTGCCCAGTGTTATCTGCGGTGTGGCAGTAGGCCTTACCTGGACCTTTGTGTATAATTCTGAGTTTGGATTGGTCAATAAATTTTTTGAGATTATCGGTCTGGAAAGCCTGCAGCATGTGTGGCTGGCAGATAAGAATACAGCTCTGTTCTGCATTATTATCGTGGTTATGTGGCAGTTTGTAGGCTATCACATGATTATCCAGATTGCGGCTATGAAAAATATTCCGGAATCCTATTATGAGGCGGCGGAAATTGACGGAGGCAGCAAGTGGG
>CABSEJ010000210.1 GCA_902476765.1 uncultured Blautia sp. | reverse complement strand
ACGGAGCCATTTTAGGGTTCCATCTTCTTGTCTGATGTCCGAAATGAACACCTGCTTCCAGTAACTGTTTCATTGAAATAACGCTCATTTTTTTCTCTCCTTTTTGGTTTAAGCTTCCGCCTGTCTCCTCTCCTCCGGGACTTTCTAAGCACCGTCCATTGGAATCCACAGACGTGATATTTTCACAACATGAGTATTATAGCATAGAAAGTTTATTTATTGCAAGGATTTTTTTATAAACTATAACTGCCAATCCTGCCTGAGAATCTATCTATGAATATAATGACAATCCATAATTCCGCAAAAGCCAGGATTTCAAAAGAGGCAGCCAGCTCTGGCAGCCCGGCTCTACCCCGCTGCCGTCTTTTCTGGTCACCGTCTCATTGGCCAGACTCAGTCCATGGCCTCCTTCCGGATAAAGGTGGTATTCCATGGGAATTCCTGCCTTTCCCAAAGCTTCCACAAAGCGGAAGGAATTCCAGAAGGGCACAGAATCATCGGCAAAAGTATGCCACAAAAACGTTTTTGGTACCTGAGGCCCCACTTGGTCTTCTAAAGACATACTCTCCTTTTTCGCCTCATAGGCAGTTCCCAGAAGGTTCTGAATACTTTCTGTGTGGGCTATCTCTACTTTGGAGCTGATGACCGGATAGCAGAGAACAAGGCCGTTTGGCCGCAGCATTTCACTTTTGCATCCCACAGCTTTTGCCACAGATTCCTGCTGCCAAAAGATTCCATAGCTGGCGGCCAGATGACCACCTGCGGAAAAGCCCAGAAGAATTATTTTGTCTGTATCCACATGCCATTCACTGGCATGTTTCCTGATTTCCTTCACACAGGCAGCCACCTCATGAAGGGCTGTGGGAAACACTGCAGGCGCACAGGAATAGCGAAGAACAGCGCTATGGTAGCCCATACTGTTAAACTGGAGAGCAACAGGCTCAGCCTCCCGGTTAGAGGTAAAACGGTACGCACCTCCGGGGCAAACCAGCACCAACGGCCTTTTCCAGTCTTCCTTTTCATCTAAATGCTCTCCCAGGATATAGGTATCCATATGGCTCTCCTTGTCCGAGCCTTCTGTCTGTATAGAGATTCTTTTATTTATCATAGTTTTTCAATCAGCAGTCCGTTTCGGTAGGCCTCCAGAAGCTCCTGCAGTTCTGCTATCCTTTCTTTTATTTTTTTTCCTGTGTCCGTCTCTTCTACGGTCTTTCGTTCAGAGGTTTTCTTTATCAGAATACTTTCTGACAGAATGTCGCTGCCTTTGGTAATGGCATCCTGGGCAGAAGTGAAAGGTTCATGAGCTGCCAGAATCATTCCCCAGGAATTGTAAATCAGCGTATAGCCTGCAATTCCTGTTTCTTTCTGATACGCCTTGGAAAATCCGCCGTCAATAATGAGAATTTTACCGCCGCATTTAATGGGGCTCTCTCCCTTTGTATGATGCACCGGTACATGCCCGTTTACAATATGCCTGCAGTCGCCGGTAATATGAAACTCCCTCATTATCTGTTCTGCCACCTGGTCGCTTTCCAGCAGACTATAATAGGGATTCTTTTTTTCTGCATGGGTTTCCTCTTCCGCCAGAAAATACCGCTCAAAAGTAGCCATTTTATCTTTTCCGAATAAGGGGGAAGAAGGACTGCTCCAGATAAACCAGAGAATATCCTTTCCCTTTTCCTTTTCTTCTTTGTTCAAAGCTACAAAAGCTTTTCTGACATAGGTTTCCAGCACATCGTACAGAGCTTTACCCTTGTAAGATTTTCCGTAGACCTCCACTTCCCGGAAGCTGCCGTCTTCATTCAAAGGAATACAGCCGTGATAAAGCAGATTATTATTGTAAATCTTATACAGGCTTCCTTTTTTCAAAAGAAGCTGCATATGCCGCTGAAGTTTCTCACAGTTTACAAAGGCGGAAATCAGCCGTTCTACCACTTCATGTTCTTCTTTAGAAAGCTCGTAGGGATTATCCGGGTCAATAGTCGGGAAATTTTTATCCAAAAGCTCATAGGTTTTTCCTCCCAGACAGATAGTTCCCTCATCATAATCAATGTCCTCCAGCAAAGCCCTGTCTGCCATTTTAAATTCCTTCCGGCGCATAAGAAGCTGGCCTTCCAGTTTAAATTGAATAATGGCAATGGCCTTGTGCATTTTCATATTTAAATCCTGCTCCGCCGGGTTCAGTTTATTGTGGCCTTTGATTTTAAAACAGGAACAGGGGTCATCTTTATAATATGTCAGGGCAAAGGTAGCCAAAGGCAAAAGGTTAATGCCATAGCCGTCCTCCAGGATATCCAGATTACCATAGCGGGCACAGTTACGGATAACTGTGGCAATACAACAAGACTGCCCTACTGCAGCTCCCATCCACACAATGTCATGGTTCCCCCATTGAATATCCAGAGAATGATATTTTTCCAGTTTGTCCATAATTTTGTGAGGTCCGGGGCCTCTGTCGTAAATATCCCCCAAAATATGAAGATGGTCCACCACCAGTCTTTGAATCAGTTCTGACAAAGCCACGATAAACTCTTCTGCTCTGCCAATCTGAATGATAGTCCGGATTATCTGCTCATAATAGGACTCCTTGTCTGTTATCTCCGGCCGTTCTGTAATTAATTCTTCGATTACATAAGAAAAATCTGCAGGCAAAGCTTTCCTTACCTTGGAGCGGGTATATTTAGAGGCCGTGCGCTTGCACACTTCGATAAGGCGGTACAAAGTAATTTTGTACCATTCCTCCATATTTGGCTCCTCTTTTTTTACCAAATCCATTTTTTCCTTAGGATAATAAATGAGAGTAGCCAAGTCTCTTTTATCTTTCTGACTCATGGTGTGGCTGAAAACCTGTTCGATTTTTCTGCGCACAGAGCCGGAACCGTTTTTCAAAACGTGAGAAAAGGCCTCGTACTCTCCATGAATATCTGTGATAAAATGTTCCGTTCCTTTTGGCAGGTTGAGAATTGCCTGCAGATTGATGATTTCCGTGGAAGCCTTGGCAATAGTGGGATACAGCTCTGCCAAGGTCTCCAGATATCTCAATTTCATATTTTCCATTTCGTTTCCCCCAATATGTATCTGATTCTTTTATTCTAACACAGATTCCTATAGAGGGTAACCCGGAAATTTCCATTTCCGTCTTAAGTTTGCAGCCCCTAAGAAGAGTTACATTCTGTCAGGAGCCTGAAAACCTAATAATTCAATACTGGTCTCCAGTACTTCTTTTGTCAAAAGCAAAAGGCTGAGCCAGGCGTTTTTCTGTTCTTGATTTTCCTCGCTTAAAATTTTTGTTTCATGGTAAAAGCTGTTAAAAGCATTGGCCAGCTCGTAAATATAGGAGCAGATTTTGTGAGGCGCCTTTTCCTGGAAAGCCGGTTCAATCACAGAGTTAAACCTGGAAAGTGCCATCATCAGATTTTTCTCACTGGTATTGGCCGCTGCTTTCATAGCTGCCGGCTGTACGGTTCTTCCTTCCTCCTGATACCTGGACAGAATAGACTTAATCCGTACAATGGTATACAGGATATATGGGCCTGTATTCCCTTCAAAAGAAGTAAAGCGCTCCACATCAAACACATAATCCTTAGAGGCCTGATTGGAAAGGTCTCCGTATTTAATGGCAGAAAGGCCTACCATCTGAGCGGTTCTGTCTGCGTCCTCACTCTTCACACTGCGGTTTTCCACAATCTTCTGGTACATCTCCTGGTTGATTTCATCTATGAGGCGCTCCAGACGCATAACACCGCCCTCTCTTGTTTTGAACGGCTTTCCATCCTTACCGTTCATCGTTCCGAAGCCTACAAAGGAAAGCTGCGTTTCCTCCGGCACCAGTTCTGTCTTCTTGGCGCAGCGGAATACCTGGACAAAATGCAGCTCCTGGCGCTTATCCACCACATAGATGATTTCATCTGGATGATAGTCTTCCATTCTCTGGACAATCGTAGCTAAATCTGTAGTGGTATACAAAGATGCCCCGTCTGATTTCAGAATCATGCAGGGAGGAATTTCTTTGGTATCTGTCTCCTCCTTTACATCCACCACCAGGGCTCCCTGGTCTTCATAGGCATAGCCCTTATCTTTTAAATACTCTACCAACCTTGAAATATAGCCGTCTGCGTCAGACTCGCCCATCCACAAATCAAAATCCACGCTCAGTTTTTTATAGTTTTTCTTTAAATCAGTAACAGAAACCTGCATAATGTGGTTCCATAAAGCCCGGTAGCCTCTTCTTCCCTGCTGCAGTTCCAGAGTAGCCTCCAAAGCCTGGTTTTTATACTCCTCATCTACCTTGGATTTTCCGCTGGCTGCAGGATAGATTTCCTCCAGCTCGCTTACGGTGAAAGGAGCTTCCTGAGGATATTCCCCCTGATAGTCCTTATCAAAATATACTAAATCCGGCTGCCGCTTGGAAAGTTCTGTAATAATCAACCCCATCTGCAGGCCCCAATCTCCCAGATGAACGTCACCGATAACCTTGTGTCCCAGAAAGCGTCCCATTCTCTTAATGCTTTCCCCGATAATAGCGGAACGGAGGTGTCCCACATGAAGGGGCTTTGCCACGTTAGGTCCGCCATAATCCAGAATAATCGTCTTGGGCTCTTTTGTCTTCTCTACAGACAGGTTTTCATCTCCCGCCATGGAGTTTAAATATCCGGCCAAAAATTCCCGCTGCAGCTTGATGTTGATAAAACCTGGGTTCACTGCCTCCACAGATTCAAAAATCTGGCTGTTTTGCAGCTGCTGTGCTACCTCTGCAGCTATGATGGCCGGGGCTTTCCGGTAAGTCTTAGCCGCTGCCATAGCTCCGTTACACTGGTATTCACACAAATCCGGCCTGTTGGACAGACTTACCTTGGCAAATTTTTCATCATACTGGGCAGCATGAAAGGC
>CABSEJ010000209.1 GCA_902476765.1 uncultured Blautia sp. | reverse complement strand
CCGCCGTAAAGTCCGCATTGTTCTGAGCATTCATGAGGAATTTCAGGAAATCTACACACTCATCTTTGTATTCGGTTCCTGTGCATACACCAAAGTTCTCACCGCCGATGGTTGAAGCATATTCCTGGTCCATAGGAAGCAGTGCATATTCATAATTGAAAGTTCCGTTAATCTTCTCATCAATGTCAGCTAACTGCCATGTGCCGGATTCAAACATAGCTGCTTTTCCTGCACAGAAAGCATTGTAAGCTTCTGACTGCTGCCAGTTGACAACTTCCTTGCTCATCAGCCCGTCCTGTACTAAATCAGTCAGGAACTGGATAGCCTTTACAGAACCGTCGCTGGTCAAATCATCAATATTTCCGCCAGCGGAATAAATCCATGGAAGAATCTGGAAGGTTCCTTCCTCAGTACCGATAGCGCACATTGCAAAACCGTACACGCCGTCTGCCGTATTTGTGGTAGCTTCACAAACCTGACGCATTTCTTCCCATGTAGTAGGCGGGCTGTCAAAGCCTGCCGCATTGAGAATGTCCATATTGCAGCAAAGGGTCAGACAGTTAGAATTGTTTGGAAGTCCGTAATAGTTACCATCTGCATCCATACAGCTGGCCAGTGGTCCTGAATAAAACTGGTCCAAATCCTCCCAGCTTTCCAAATCTTCCGTAATATCTTCAAACACGCCCAAAGATATATAGGATGCCATATCCGGGGAATCCACCATACCAATATCCGGAAGCTCACCGGATACTGCACCGATAGTGTACTGGTTCATCAGTTCCTCACGAGATACATAAGTACAGGTAACATGGATAGCATCCTGAGACTCATTGTACTTATCCACTACTGCCTCTAAATCCCCAGCTTCATGCTCAAAATAGTGCCACAAGGTCACTTCCGCAGCCTCTCCTGAAGAACTGCTACTGCTGGTTTCCTCTGCATCTCCGGTGTCAGCAGAAGAACCGCCGCAGCCTGCCAGAGTTCCTCCTGCCATAACTCCTACCAGGAGAAGAGCCGCAATTTTCTGGAATCTTTCTTTCATACTTCGTCCTCCAATCATCTTTAATATGGGTATAATTATATCTGCAATACTTTTTTTCTAAAACTTCTGATTTTAAGATACAGGGCAAAATCTTAAGGTGTAATTTTAAGATTTGTGCGTTTTTTTAATATTTTTCGTGATTTCATACTAAAAAAAGAAAAACCAATGTGCATTTTATATATTTCCTTTCTTCATACACATTGATTTTTCATCATATTACACATCATTCTCTATGCTTTTCAAATACTCTGTCATATTCATTCCCGTCTGCTCCCGGAACACCCGGTTAAAATATTTGGGGTCCGAAAACCCTACGTTATAAGGAATCTCGTCCTTTGAAACAGTTCCGGAACGCAGCAGCTTCTTTGCCACTTCCACCCGGTACTTTTTCAAAAACTTGGAAAAAGTCTCTCCCACATCCTTGTTGAACAGATAGCAAAAATATTCCTGAGATACCCCCAGGTTTTCAGCCAAATCCTTCTGGCTTACCTTAGATGCATATCCGTTCTCTATAAAATTCAGAGCCTTTCTCACCAGAGGGTGGGCATTGGGATATTCATCCTTCAGCTTCGTCATCCCTCTTTCCTCTCCATATCGGGACTTTCTGCTCTCCAGCCGTTCCAGAAGTTCCTTTACCTCGTCGTATGTAATAGGTTTCACCAAATACTCGGAAACACCCAGGCTAATGGCCTGCCTTGCGGTTTCAAATTCCTCATAAGCGCTGACAATCACATACTTAGCGGAAATTCCTTCAGCCTGGGCCGCCCGTATCAAAGCCATTCCATCCATATAAGGCATTTTCAAATCCGTAAACACAACATCAGGTTTCACAATCTGCATAAGCTCCAAAGCCTGCTTTCCATCTGCGGCTTCTGCCACCACCTGATATTTCTCCGATATAGAAGTAATCAATGTTTTTAACCCTCTCCGGGCTCTCTGCTCATCTTCTGCAATTAAAATTCTCATAACTCCTCCTTTAAGACCGGGGGCTGGGAAGAATAAAAACAAACTTTGTACCTTTCCCTTCCTCCGACTGGAAAATCACCCGGAACTGGCTTCCATAGTACATCCGCATTCTGGTAATAACATTGGAAATCCCAATCCCCACCTCTCTTTTTCTGGAAAGGCTTGGTTTTTCTATAATTTCCTCGATGACCTGTTTCCGCTCCTTAGACATACCTTTTCCATTATCTTCGATAACAATTTTCAGGTATTCTTTATAGCCCTGCCCTACAATTCGTATAAAACCGTTTTTATCCATCCCTTCAAATCCATGGAGAATAGAATTCTCCACAAAGGGCTGCAGCATCAGCTTTCTGCAGGGCCAGTTATCGTAATCCGAATCAAATTCAATCTCATAGTCAAATACTGTCTCCATCCTTTCCTTCTGCAGGAAAAGATACTGTTCAATCCAGGAAATTTCCTGAAACATATATACATTCTGATGCTTCTGGTCAAAGGTATACCGCAATATATTGGATAACTTTTTCAATAAAACAGAAACCTTATAATTACCGCTGTCAATGGCTTCGTAATTGATAGCATTTAACGTATTGCAGATAAAATGAGCGTTAATCTGGGACTCCAAAGCCTCTCTCTCCGCCTGCTGCTTCATCTTCATAGATTCAATAGCCTTCTGGTGCTGCTCTTCCACTTTCTCATTGGCTCTCTGAATAGCCTGAAGCATCTTATTGTACTCCTGCCCCAGAGCCCATATTTCATTGGTTCCTTCAATAGAAATCTGCTCCATCCGGTTCCCTTCCTGTACTCGTTTAATAGAATGTCCGATAATGTTCACCGGCTTCAGAATCCGGTTGGTAGTCCAGAATAAAACCAACAGTATCAATACAATAGCTGCTATGTACAGCAATACCACCCGGTTATACATAGCATTTACTTTGTCATTGATAATATTCTCATCAATACTTACATGGAGGGTCCATCCATAGGCCCCTACTTCCTCCGCTAAATCTTTTACCCTATCCTCGCCATTGTAGGTACTGGAGGATACATTTACATATTCCAATCCCTTGGTATGGAGCAATATGGAAGATTTTTCGTCCTCAATATAGCCCTGTATATATTCTTCATCATTGGGATTCAACTGTTCTAACAAATTATCCAGGGAACGGCTGTAATAAGAAATCACCAGCATATATCGAATATTTGTATAGCTGTTCTCTTCTTTCACCGGAAAAGCAATATGAATCAGACCTACATTTTTTAAATTAGGGTGTACAATGGGCTGAGTGATAATATCATATCTTGGCAGCAGGGCACTGCTGCTTTTTTCCTTTAAATCTTCAAAGGTACTTTGGATTTCCTTCTGATTTTCCTCGTTCCAGATAGTCACAGACCCTGCCAAAGTGATTTCATTTTTATCATACTGATAAATAACTCCCTCCTGAGATGCCAGGGCAATCCCGGCAATAGAAGCTGAAGTTCTGGATTTTGCTTTTAAAGTATTGTTGAGAATCTTCTTATTATATGCATCCTCGTTTTTCTCCAGATTTGCGATAACGCCCATAAGCTCATTATCAATAGATATACCGGAACCGATAGTAACAAAGTTTTCCATCTGATTTTCCACATTTTTATTAACAGAATCCAAAAGAGCATTCTGGGTAGTGTAAGTGGTACTGACAAGATAATTGTAATACTGGGTTTTCATATAGACCATAAGGATTAAAAGAATAATCAGTACAGACACCAAAATAGCCAGGGCAAAGGAACACCACATATGAGACTTACAATAATACAGCAGCTTTCTCAGTCCTGTTGCCTCTCTGTTTTTTTCTCTGTGTTTCCCTAGCTTTGTATTCTCATTGGCCACTATTTTCCGCCTCCTTCACTTCCCTGTCCACCTCCTGAATCTGAGCCTCTACATCCTGTTTAAACTTCTCCCATTCTTCAGGGTAGTCCACATAATACTTAGGACAGATTTTTTCCGTCACATCATAATGGCGGATAACATCCTGGCTGGTAAGGTTGTACCGCCAGCAAAGCCATCCGGTAAGGCGTACCAGGGAAATATAGGTTGCCTGGGTAAACTTCCCTGATTCGTCCTCATGGCAGCATTCTATGGATAAAGTATCGCTGTTTCTGGAATTGGAGGCATAGGCTATTTCTGTGCTGGGAATACACTGGACAATTTCCCCCTGGATGCCTACTACAAAATGGCTGCTGACCTTGGTTTCATGGCTGTCCTTCAGTCCCTGGAAGTAGTCCCGGTTATTCTGGGCTGTGGAGCCCGGATTAGCCGTGTAATGAATAACTATGCCTTTTATTTCCTCCAGAGGAATACCTGGCCTGGAATACTCGTTCACATCCAGCAAATCCACATCAAAAGGAGGCGCCCCTACAAAGGACTGGTTTCTGGCCTCCTGCAGTCTCCGTTCTTCCATGGCTCCGCTGATTTGGTTCCAGATTAAAGCTCCCAAAAGCACAGTCAAAAGAGCTCCTCCTAAAAGAATAATCCTGCGCCGTCTCTCCTTTATTCTCTGCTGTCTCCTTCTCTCTCTTCTGCTTTCAAAGTCCAGTCCCCAGTCTTCGTTCTGCTCCTGTCGTCTTCTCATACCTGTATCCCCTTGAAAAATTATCCGCTTTGTTCCATATAAAATCTCTATGTTATAAGAATACCAGAAAATTCGTCTCAAAACATCAAGAAAAAACTTAAATCCCTAAAATCTACTATAAAAAGAATCCTGCTTTGCGGGGTTTAAGTTTTTTGTCAAATGCTTCGACAATACTTTACATTATAACAGATATAAGAAAAAAGGAACATCGTTATCACACAATTCTGACATTCCTTTTTTAAGACACAATAACAGAATCGAGTAGGAGGCTAACCATTAGTTGATTAGCCGTCCTCTCACACCACCGTGC
>CABSEJ010000208.1 GCA_902476765.1 uncultured Blautia sp. | reverse complement strand
AGCCTTCAACTGGTCAAAGTCATTTCCGTCTTCCACATTGATTACATGGAAATTAAAGGCCTCAAACTTTTTATCAATAGGATATGGGGAGCATACGTCCTCAATCTTACCGTCAATCTGCAGTCCGTTGTTGTCTACAATTACAGTCAGGTTGTCCAGCTGTCTGTGGCCTGCAAACATAGCAGCCTCCCAAACCTGTCCTTCCTGAATCTCACCGTCTCCTAAAAGGGTGTATACTCTGTAGGATGCCCCATCCAGCTTAGCGCCCATAGCCATACCTACTGCTGCGGAAATACCCTGTCCCAGAGAACCGCTGGACATGTCTACTCCAGGGATGTGCTTCATATCCGGATGCCCCTGTAAATAAGAGCCCAGATGACGAAGTGTTTTTAAATCCTCTACCGGGAAATATCCTCTGTGAGCCAGTGTGGAATACAGACCCGGAGCTGTATGTCCCTTAGAAAGTACGAATCTGTCCCTGTCAGCCTTCTTGGGCTCTTTGGGGTCAATATTCATTTCTTCAAAATATAAATAGGTAAATAAATCAGCTGCGGACAGGGAACCGCCCGGATGTCCTGCTTTTGCAGAATGGACAGCTGTCACAATGCTTTTGCGAATTTCGTTAGCTGTCTTCTGAAGTTCTAACTTGTTCATTCTCTTCCTCCTGAAAAATAAATTATTCTCCAAATACTGCTATGTAGTCTTTCTTAAATTTCTCAATGCCTGCATCTGTCAGAGGATGATGTGTCATCTGCTCCAGAACCTTGTATGGAACTGTGGCAATGTCAGCACCTGCAAGAGCGCAGTCTGTTACATGCATTGGATGACGAACGCTGGCTGCGATAATCTCTGTTTCAATACCTGCAACATCAAACATTTCAGCGATAGTAGCAATCAGCTCCACGCCGTCTGTAGAAATATCATCCAGTCTTCCCAGGAACGGAGAAACATAAGTTGCTCCTGCTCTGGCTGCCAAAAGAGCCTGATTTGCTGTAAAAATAAGAGTAACGTTAGTCTTGATTCCCTCGGAAGCCAGAACTTTCACAGCCTTTAATCCCTCTGTAGTCATAGGAATTTTTACTACCATGTTTGGATGAATAGCTGCAATCTCACGGCCTTCCTTAATCATTCCCTCTGCGTCTGTGGTAGTAGCCTTTACCTCACCGCTGATAGGACCGTCAACGATAGATGTAATTTCTTTGATTACTTCATTAAAATCACGTCCCTCTTTTGCAATCAAAGACGGGTTTGTGGTTACACCGCAGATAATCCCCATATCATTGGCCTTTCTGATGTCCTCAACCTTCGCAGTATCGATAAAAAATTTCATAATACAAATACCTCCATCTACGCTCTGGGCGTTTTTTATTTGTTAAACATAGTTTACTCCTTAAACAAAATTACTGCAAGAGGCCTGTTTATTATCAATAAATATATTTGTTAATAAATCTCATTTTTATTAACAAATATATGACACCTCATTTACTTTTTCCTGTTTTAATCAGGCTTATACCCAATCCGTGTCATTTTTTATTAGTTATAATTTTTCTTATTTCATTTATTTAAATTATTTTTCGGGCCGTCTTTTCTTGTCTCTTGGCCTTGCGTAACCGGTGGTTTTCCGCACAATCAGTTTGGGTTCGTATTCGATATGGTAGATACTGGTAGGCTCTGTTTCCGAGTAGGGATTCCTGGCTGATTCTATTTTTCTCATAATAATGTCGCAGGCATCCCTGCCCTTTAAGGGTACAAAATGTTCTATGGTAGTCAGGGACATATGAGACATACGGGAGAAAATAATATTGTCACAGCCGATGACAGACACGTCTCCCGGTACTTTTAATTTTTCTTCCTGAAGAGCGGCGATAATCCCAAAGGCAATCATATCGTTTAATCCGGCAATGGCTGTCACGTTTTTTCCCTCGGTCAGCAATTCTCTGGTCAGGTTATAGCCAATGCGATATTCGGAATCAATACTGGGAAGCACCTGGTCCCAAATATCAGCCGCCGCCTTGATGATAACTTTATCCCCCAGTCCCTCTCTCTCATATTCCTGGACAAAACCCTCCACCCTGCGGGAGCGCTGCTGCTGTCTCTTAGTAAGAGGAGGGGCTATAAAGGCCACTTCTCTGTGGCCTAAATCCAGTAAATGCCGGGCCATCAGGCTGCCCACTTTGGTATTGTCCTGATTGATTGCGTCCACCTTTACCCGCTCCCGGTTACTAATGATGACCAGGGGAATCTCCTCTGCAATTTCCTCCACCTGCTCCATAAAGGCTGGACTGGGATTGCAGGTATAAATAATCCCCGCAGGGGAGACACTGTGCATCATTTTCAGATACTGCTCCTCTATCTTCAGCTCTCTCTGGGTATTGCAGATAAAAACGCCGTAGCCCTTCTGCTTGGCTACTGTCTCGATTCCCTGGAGAAGCATGACATAATAAGGGTTGGTAAGGGTAGGGCAAAACACTACAATCAGCCTGTTATTGCTGCTGCTTTTCACCGAACGGCGTTTAGGAAGCACATAGCCCAGCTCCCTGGCCGCCTGTTCTACCTTATCTATGGTCTCTCTGGAAAAAGAAACATTGTATTTTTTATTCAGCACCATAGATACCGTAGCCTGGGAAACTCCTGCCGCCTTTGCAATATCCGTGGATGTGACCTTTTTTTTCATATGCTCTCTCCTGCTTCTCCTTGGTAACAGCCAGGCCGGCAGCTAATACCGTTCTGGCCGTGCTATAACTCCACCCTGCCTTCCAGAGCACGGAGAAGAGTAACCTCATCGATATACTCCAAATCTCCGCCTACAGGAACGCCGCTGGCAATCCGGCTGACTTTAATGCCTGTGGGCTTTATCAGCTTGCTGATATACATGGCTGTGGTTTCTCCCTCCAGGCTGGAATTAGTAGCGATAATCACTTCTTCCACATCCTCCTGGGCGATTCTCTGCATAAGCTCTTTTAGTTTGATATCATCGGGTCCCACTCCCAGCATAGGGGAAATGGCTCCGTGCAGCACATGATACACTCCCTCAAATTTCCCGGTCTTTTCATAGGCTGCCAAATCTCTGGTGTTTTCCACCACCATGATAACCCTTTTGTCCCTTTTGGGATTGCTGCAGATGGGGCATATCTCCTGGTCTGTAAGGGTATAGCAGCATTTACAATACTGTACATTGGCCTTTGCCTCCACAATAGCTTTGGACAGCTGCTCCACCTGCTCCTTAGGCATATTTAAAACGTGGAAGGCCAGGCGTTGTGCGGATTTCGCCCCAATGCCCGGCAATCTGGAAAATTCTTCTATTAGTTTGTTAATATGACTGCTGTAATATTCCACTTTTTACTCCTTTAGAAGGGCAGTCCGCCGCCTAAGCCGCCCAGGCCTCCGGTAAGCTTAGACATTACGGCTGCTGATTCCTCTTCCATTTTTCTCAGAGCCTCGTTGGTTGCCGCCATAATCAAATCTTCCAGCATTTCAATGTCATCCGGGTCCACCACTTCTTCTGCCAGCTTCACCTTTGTGATTTCCTTCTTTCCGGAAACCGTAATCTCTACGGCCCCACCTCCTGCAGCGGCAGTAAACTCTTTTTCCTCCAGAGCCTTCTGGTTCTCCTCCATCTGTCTCTGCATTTTCTGAGCCTGTTTCATTAAATTATTCATGTTTCCCGGCATCATACCGCCTGGAAATCCGCCTCTCTTTGCCATTTCCTATTCCTCCTGTTATTCTTCTTCATCTTCCATGTCTTCTACCGTCACATCCATATGAATGTTCTGCTCTATCAGCTCATCCACGGAAATATCTGAAAGCCCGCCTCTTCCCTGTCCGGGTTCCTGGCTTTTCAGAACCATTTTCACTTCCAAATCTTTTCCTATCTTCTTAAAAATCGCCTTTTTCAGTATCTGGAGATTTTCCGGGTTTTCTATACAGGTCTGGGCCAGAAAATTCCGAAACTCCACATACAGCACCGGTTCCTGGCTGTCTGCGTCATACTTAGGAGAAGATTCCAAAAGCATTTGCTGGAACAATCCCTTAGTCTCCCGGATAATAGAATTCCAGTTCTTCTTTACATACTGCAAATCTGCAGGTGCAGCCTTTTCCGGTTCCGCCGTCTGCTGAATTTCCTCTGTCTCTCCTTCTCCTGCCTGCTGACTGGAAGGGGGCCAAGCTTCTGTCTCCTGGCCTGGCTGCCGGGCCTGCTGGATAACAGCCCCGTTCTTCAGCTTTTCCTCCAGAACACGCACCCGGTCAAAGAGGGAATCCAAATTTGTCTCCATCACCGGCTGGCACAGCTTAATCAATGCAATTTCTACCAGCACACGTTTCTGAGAAGCATATTTTATCTGATTGGACAGCTCGGAAAAAATACGGATATAACGCATTAAGGTTTCTATGCTCACCATCCTGCTCTCTTCCTTCATCCGCTCCAGATTCTCAGCGGAAGCATCCACCGCTTCTTCCGGATTGTCCGAAGTAGCCACCAGCAGCAGATTCCTCATATACCAGATAAAATCCGTGACAAACTGCCCCAGCTCCCGGCCCTGTATAATGATTTTCTCCAAAGTCCGTATGGCTTTGGGGGTATCCTGGGCCAGAATCTGTCGCAAAAGACCGCTGAACACTTCTGTGTCCACTGCTCCCAGGTTTTCCAACACCTTCTCATAGGTCAGCTTCTCTCCTAAATAAAAGGCAATGCACTGGTCCAACAGAGATAAGGCGTCACGCATAGAGCCGTCCGCTGCTTTGGCAATGTAGCGGATGGCCTTATCCTCCACCTGGTTTCCTTCCTTTTCCATCAGCTCTGTAAGCCGGTCCGCTATGGTTTCCACGGTAATCCGCTTAAAATCATATCTCTGGCATCTGGAAAGAATGGTAATGGGTATCTTGTGAACCTCCGTGGTGGCAAGTATGAAGATAACATAAGAAGGAGGTTCCTCCAATGTTTTCAGCAAGGCGTTAAAGGCTCCTGCTGACAACATATGAACCTCATCTATAATGTATACTTTATATCTTCCCGCCGTAGGCCGGTAGGCCACCTCCTCCCGGATTTCACGGATATTATCTACG
>CABSEJ010000207.1 GCA_902476765.1 uncultured Blautia sp. | reverse complement strand
CGCCTGCGTTTTTACAACTGCACTCTCAAAAAAGCATTCTCAGTGAAACGGTAAGGCATTTAAAGTGGATAGCACTAGTAGGAAATTCCTCTGAATTTCCTATAGAACAAAAAGCCCTCCGGGCAGGAGCGCAC
This sequence comes from uncultured Blautia sp., assembly GCA_902476765.1. GTDB lineage: Bacteria > Bacillota > Clostridia > Lachnospirales > Lachnospiraceae > Blautia. Next base: position 4,957 of record CABSEJ010000207.1, on the reverse strand, counting down.
TGGGTTGGAAAGGAGTTATGTCGCTAAAGCGACCCGCCCCAGGCGGAGAATCCTGCAAAGCAGGCTTCTTTTTTGAGATGGCCGATGGTGCCAGCTGCCTCTCTTTCACAAAAACAAGGAGGACGAAATTATGCAGAGACCTGATTTGAAAACCGTAGAGAAACTGGCAGAGCATTATTCTGTAATTCCTGTCTGCAGGGAGATATTTGCAGACAGCACCACACCTATTGCCGTTCTGCGTAAGCTTTCCGCAAAAAGCAGCCGCTATTTTCTGCTGGAAAGCGTGGAAGGAGGAGAAAAGTGGGGACGTTATTCTTTTCTGGGCTGGGACCCAAAGCTTCGTGTGACTTGCAGGAAAAAGGAAACCCTTGTGACCAGAGGAGAACAGAAAAAGATTTACCGGGATAAAAATCCTATGGATGTTATCCGGGATATTTTAAAGGAATATAAATCGCCTGTGCTTCCCGGGATGCCTCCCTTTACCGGAGGATTAACCGGATATTTTGCTTATTCCATGATTGGTTACCAGGAGCCGGTGCTGCACATAAAAAACGAAAAGTTTCCTGATATGGATTTGATGCTCTTTGATAAAATTATTGCTTATGACCATTTAAAGCAGAAAATTTTGCTTATCGTTAATATGAAAACGGATTTTCCCGAAGAAAATTATAAAAAGGCAATAGAGGATTTGACAGCTATGGAGGCTCTTTTAAAAGAGGAGCTGCCAGAGGAGGAGCCGGTTGTAAAGCAGAAAGAGGGGTTTTCCTGTACCACCTCCCGGGAGGAATATTTCCGTATGGTAGAGAAAGCAAAGGAGCATATCCGTAGGGGCGATATTTTTCAGGCAGTTCTGTCACGGCAATTTCAGCGGCCGGCAGCAGGAAGTCTGCTGAATCCCTACCGGATACTGCGGACCACCAATCCATCCCCTTATATGGTTTATTTCCACACAGAAGAGACGGAACTTATGAGCACCTCCCCGGAAACTCTGGTAAAGCTTTATAACGGAGTCGTCACTACTTTTCCGGTAGCGGGAAGCCGTCCCAGGGGAAGGGATTCCCAGGAGGATGAAAATCTGGAGAGAGAGCTTTTAAAGGATGAAAAAGAGCTGTCAGAGCATAATATGCTGGTAGACTTAGGACGGAACGATATAGGAAAAATCAGCCGTTACGGCTCTGTCAAGGTGACAGAGTACATGGCAGTCCACAAATACTCCAAGATTATGCATATCTGCTCTAAGGTAGTGGGAAATCTGGAGCCGGGAAAGGATGCGCTGGATGCTATTGAAGCAGTGCTTCCTGCAGGAACTTTATCCGGGGCTCCTAAGATTCGTGCCTGCCAGATTATAGAGGATTTGGAAAAAGAAGAAAGAGGCATCTACGGAGGTGCTATCGGATACATTGATTTTGCGGGAAATATGGATACCTGTATTGCCATCCGCATGGCGGTAAAAAAGGACGGAATGGTCTATGTACAGGCCGGCGGCGGTATTGTAGCGGACAGTGTTCCCCAGAAAGAATACGAGGAATCAGCCAATAAGGCGGCTGCAGTGATGCAGGCGGTTCTGCAGGCAGAGGAGGAAGCATTATGATACTTGTGATTGATAATTACGACAGCTTTACTTATAACCTGGTGCAGTATCTGGGAGCCATGACTCCTGATATACAAGTAATACGAAATGACCAGATTACCCCGGAGGAGATAGAAAAGCTTTCTCCCTCCCATATTATTCTTTCCCCTGGTCCCGGTTATCCCGGGGAAGCGGGAATCTGCCTGGAAGTGATACAAAGGTTTCAGGGGAAGATTCCCATTCTGGGTATTTGTCTGGGCCATCAGGCTATATGCCAGGCTTTTGGAGGCACCATCGCTCCGGCGGGAAAGCTGATGCACGGAAAGAAAAGCCGGATTACATTAAATCCTGACTGCCCCTTGTTTCAGGGGCTGGGAAGGTCCATAGAGGCAGCCAGATACCATTCTCTGGCCGTGAAAAGAGAATCCCTTCCCCAATGCCTGGAGATAATAGCAGAATCCGGGGATAATGAGGTGATGGGGGTGAAACACAGAGAATATCCTGTATATGGGCTCCAGTTTCACCCGGAATCCATTCTTACGGAAAAAGGAGAAAAAATTCTGGAAAACTTTTTAAAAATAAGACGGAGAAGGAGGACAAAATTATGATTAAAGAAGCCATTCACACCCTGATGGAGGGACAGGATTTAAGTTTTGATACAGCAAAAGCAGTTATGGAAGAAATGATGGAGGGAAGAGCCACCCAGGCCCAGATGGGAGCTTTTCTGGCCGCCCTCAGAATGCAGGGGGAGAGTATAGAGGAAATCACGGCTTTTGCAGAAGTGATGCGGGAAAAGGGAATAAAAATACGGCCCGAGAGAGAGGTTATTGACATTGTAGGAACAGGAGGAGACGAGGCAGGAACCTTTAATATTTCCACAACCTCGGCTTTCGTGGTGGCTGCAGCAGGAATTCCGGTGGCCAAACATGGAAACCGCAGTGTTTCAAGCCGCAGCGGAGCGGCAGATGTTTTGGAAAATCTGGGGGCAAACGTAAACCTGGATGCGAAACAGAACGAGACGATTCTAAACCACACCGGCATGTGCTTCTTATTTGCACCGGTCTACCATTCTTCCATGAAGTATGCGGCCCCTGTGAGAAAAGAAATGGGAGTGCGGACTGTATTTAACATTCTGGGGCCTTTGTCCAATCCGGCGGCAGCCACCATGCAGCTTTTAGGTGTATATGACAAAAAGCTGGTAGAGCCTTTGGCTCAGGTTCTGGGGAATTTGGGAGTTACCAGAGGCGTGGCGGTCTGCGGCGCCGACGGACTGGATGAAATCACGCTCACCGGAGAGACTCTGGTGTGTGAAATCCGTTTTGGAAAAACCAGAAGTTACACTATCACCCCGGAACAGTTTGGCATGAAGCGCTGCCAGCTCCAGGAGCTGGTGGGAGGGGATCCTAAGGAAAACGCCGGGATTACCAGAGATATTCTCTGCGGAAAAGAGAGGGGCCCAAAACGGGATGTGGTGCTGCTGAATGCAGGAATGAGCCTGTATCTTGGCATCGACGGCATTACCCTGGAGGAAGGGGTTAAAATGGCGGCGGAAATCATTGACAGCGGCAAGGCGAAAGAGAAACTGGAAGAGTTTACCGCAGCCACAAGAGAGTACGAGGTGAAAGCATGATACTGGAAAAAATCGGGGCAGCTACCAGAATAAGAGTAGAGAAACAAAAAGAAATCTTGCCGCTGAACATGTTGAGAGAGCAGGCGGAAAAAACTGAAACAAAGCAAGGAAAGGCTTTTTACCAGGCTCTCACAGGAGAAGATATGGCCTTTATCTGTGAAGTAAAAAAGGCCTCTCCCTCCAAGGGGATAATTGCCAAAGAATTTCCTTACCTGGAAATTGCCAGGGAATATGAAGAGGCGGGAGCAGCAGCTATTTCCTGCCTTACAGAGCCGGAATTTTTCCTGGGAAAGGATGCCTACCTCAGGGAAATCAGCAGCCAGGTTTCCATACCTGTACTGCGGAAAGATTTTACCATTGACGAATATCAGATTTATGAGGCAAAGGTTCTGGGCGCCGGGGCTGTACTTTTGATTTGTTCCCTTTTGGAAGAAAAGACGCTGGCCAGATATCTGGAAATTGTCCGGAATCTGGGACTTTCCGCCTTGGTAGAGGCCCACGACAAAGAAGAAATCCAGATGGCCCTCCAGGCCGGTGCACAAATTATCGGAGTGAATAACCGAAATCTGAAAGATTTTACGGTCAGCCCCCACAACTGTCTGGCTCTCAGAAGCTATGTGCCCGGGGATAAGGTGTTTGTGGCAGAGAGCGGTATCCGCACCAGGGAAGAGGTAAAGCAGCTGGAGGAAGCAGGGGTGTCAGCGGTTCTGATTGGAGAAACTTTAATGAGGAGTCCGGATAAAAAAGCTATGCTCCGGGAACTCAGGGGGTAAGGAATATGGTAAAAGTGAAAATCTGCGGCATCAAAGCCAAGGGAGAGGCGGAAATCTTAAACCGGCGGCAGCCGGATTTCGCCGGCTTCGTTTTCGCTGAGGGAAAACGTCAGATTTCCCTGGAAAAGGCAATAGAATTAAAAGCAATCCTTTCTCCTCAGATAAAAACCGTAGGTGTGTTTGTAAATGCGCCCTTGGAGCAGGCAGCCCGGGCTGCCGAAAGAGGAGCCATAGATTTTATCCAGCTTCACGGACAGGAAGATGGCTCTTATATGGAAGCCCTGAGAAATTATACAGATAAGCCTCTGATAAAGGCCCTGAGAGTAAGAAACAGAGATGATATTTTGCAGGGAGAAGAGCTGCCTTGCGATTATCTTCTTCTGGATACCTATGTGAAAGGAAGCTGGGGAGGCAGCGGCCAGGCTTTTGACTGGAGCTTGATTCCTCCTATAGAAAAACCCTATTTTCTGGCAGGAGGCCTGACAGGAGAAAATGTGGAGCTGGCCATGAGTCTTGCAGCTCCTTTTGCCCTGGATGTCAGCAGCGGAGTGGAAGGTCCTGATGGTAAGGATGAGGAAAAAATAAGAGAATTTATAGATAAAGTGAGGAAGAATCATGAGTAAAGGAAGATATGGAATTTACGGAGGACAGTATATACCGGAAACCCTGATGAAGCCGGTGGAAGAGCTTTTGCAGGCTTACGAGGCCTGCAAAAAGGACCCTCAGTTTCAGAAAGAATTAAAGGAGCTGCTGCAGAATTATGCAGGAAGGCCTTCTATGCTGTATTATGCAGAAAAAATGACAAAGGACCTTGGAGGAGCCAGGATATATTTAAAGAGAGAGGACTTAAACCACACAGGCTCCCACAAAATAAATAATGTACTGGGGCAGGTCTTGCTGGCTAAAAAAATGGGAAAGACCAGAATCATAGCAGAGACGGGAGCAGGGCAGCACGGTGTGGCCGTGGCAACGGTGTGCGCACTG
>CABSEJ010000206.1 GCA_902476765.1 uncultured Blautia sp. | reverse complement strand
CTTCCTCAATCTCTGCCGGAGTGTCCCCTGCGGTAATCCAGTAATCCATCTGTTTGGTAGACTCTGCCACCCACTGTGTCACATTTTTTCCGAAGGTAACACTGCCGATGGCCGGGTTATTCCACAGAAAACCGTAGCCATTGCTGGAAAGCGCAAAGGGAATGCTGGCCTGAGAATTTCTGTGGGCCAGTTCCAGGGTGCAGCCTTTAACATCCAGATAAGGCTGCTGGTACTGTCCCATACCATAGAGCTTTTCTCCCTCCACAGGCTCAAAACGAAGGGTCAGCCGGTAATTATCTGCACTTGGTCTTGGCTCAAAGGTTCTGGGCACAATCTCCAAAGCACTGTTAAACTCCTTCCTGCCTTCTTCCGCCATGCCGCGGATTCTCTCGTATTCTTCCAGAAGGAGCTTCCCTTTCTGATTCAGGAACCGCAGCTTTCCGGTTCTGGTGATTTCACAGGTAATTTTCCCGTTTTCAATCACCGTGTCCGTCCCTCTTTCATACACCTTTATCTCCGCTTCCCGGGGCGGAAGCAGAGCAGATAAATCGTCTGATGCAAACTCATGTCTCTGAGTAGCCCGGACACGGAAGCTGTTCTTTCCCCATGGCTCAATACAAAGCAATTCCTTATCAAAACGTCTGTATATTTTGTTTCCTTCTTGCCTCAGCATATCTATTTCCTCTCTATACTTCTAATATAAATCCTTCTCTGGTAAACAGCGGAATCTGCTCCAGAGGCGTGTCCACCACTACTGTCTGGCCTCCCTCAAAGCTTTTCTTTGTCCAGGGATTGGTCCATCTGCAGCCCTTGGGCAGATAAACTTCCTTGCTCTTCTGGCCTCTTTCCATTACAGGTGCTACCAGAATATCCGGGCCAAACATGTACTGTGCTTCATTGTCCCAGCAGTTCTCATCCTCCGGGAAATCATAAAACAGAGGACGCATTACAGGTGTTCCCTTCTCATGAGCCGCCTCCATAAGTGTCCGGACATAGGGCCGCATCTGCTCTCTCAATTCTATGTATTTCTTACAGATTTCATATACCTCTTCCCCGTAGGACCAGATTTCATTAGGCGCTCCGGAAACACACTCTGCACCTCCCGTAGTTCCATACTGAGGCTGATAAGGCATACGGTAGCCGTGAAGGCGCATAACCGGACAGAATGCGCCGTACTCAAACCAGCGTACAAAAACTTCCCTGTAATCCTCATCATAAATATTGGCTCCGAAGAATCCGCCGATGTCTGTGGTCCACCAGGTAATGCCGGAAAGTCCCATGTTCAGACCTGCAGCAAACTGGTTCTGAAGGCTCTCAAAGGTAGAATGAATATCGCCGGACCACACCAGGGCACCATACTTCTGGCTTCCGGCCCAGGCACAACGCAGAAGATTCACGATTTTTTCCTGTCCCTCTTCCTTCATACCGTCAAAGAAAGTCTTGGCATACATTACCGGATAAATATTACCTATCTGCACATTTGGTCCCAGATGATAACGGTAATTTTCAAAATCATATACCGTATACTCCGGCTCCGCCTCATCCAGCCAGAAAATCTTCACACCCTTGTCATAATAATTTTTCTTGGCCTTATTCCAAACATACTCTCTGGCCTCCGGGTTGGTGGGGTCGTACTGGATGGTATTGCCCATATAAGTATTGTCAATCCGGACACCTTTTTCCACTCTTGTGAGAAGGCCCTTTGCCTTCATTTCTTCGAAATTCTCACTCTTATAATCCACCATAGGCCATACAGAAACCATCAGCTCAATGCCCATTTCCTTCAGCTCTGCAATCATAGCATCCGGGTCCGGCCAGTAAGTGGGGTCGAATCTCCAGTCGCCCTGTTTTGGCCAGTGGAAAAAGTCTACCACAATGACATCAATAGGAATCTGTCTCCGTTTATACTCTCTGGCCACCTCCAGCAGCTCTTCCTGGGTCTGGTAGCGGAGCTTGCACTGCCAGAAGCCCATGCCATACTCCGGCATCATAGGCACCTTGCCTGTAGCGTCTGCATAAGCCTCCTCGATTTCTGCCGGTGTGTCTCCTGCGGTAATCCAGTAATCCAGCTTCTTCGTAGACTGGGCCACCCAGGTAGTAATATTTTTATTAAAGCTGACACGCCCTACTGCCGGGTTATTCCACAAAAATCCATAGCCCAGAGAAGACAGGGCAAAGGGCACGCTGGCCTGGGAATTTCTATGAGCCAGCTCCAGCTCCGCTCCCTTTACATCCAAAAACTTCTGCTGATACTGTCCCATTCCGAAAAGCTTTTCCTTGGGATTAGACTCAAAACGCATGGTAAGCTGGTAGTCTCCCCCGATAATAGGCTTAAACTCTCTGGCCTCTACCTCCAGGGAGCTGCAGGTATCCGCAAACATATCCTCTCTGTTCCGCACATACTCTTCCAGCAGCACCTGTCCCTTTTGGTTATAGAAAGTAATCTTTCCGATATTATTGATGACTGCCTTGATTTTTCCGTTCACAATTTCCCCGCTGTATTCCCCTATGGAAATCTGAGGTTCATCCCCCTGAGGCTTTCCCTCCAAAGCCCACAGCTCCTGAGGCATCTCAGGCATCTTAGATGCCCGCACTCTCAGACTGTTTGGTCCCCAGGGCTCTATGATAAGCCGCTCTGCGTCATACCGATAGTAAAGGGCATTATCCTTCACCTCAAAATACCCCAGCAAAAAATTGTTGTCCGAACGGAAATCCCCGGTAGGGCCTCCCTCTCTCTTAATAATGTCTGTCATAGCTTATCTCCTTTTCACCATTGTTTTTACTATACCTAAATTATAAATTTTCCCCTAAAACCCCGCCAGCCAAAACACAAAAAAAACTAGCCAAATATTTACCATATAAGTCCAGTCTCAAAGCATATCCTCATGGACTGCTTGCAGGCCAATGAGGATACGCTTTCGAGACGACAACAGGTATGAGGAAGTAAGGCGCCAGCCGCCTTACTCTTTCACCGCACCTGCAGTCAGACCGCCTACAATGTATTTCTGAAGGAATACAAAGGCCAGAATAACAGGAATTACCAGAATTGCACCGTAGGCCATAATACAATTCCATTTCGTTCCGTATTTACTCTGGAATTTATGGATATTAGCAGTCAACGGTCTCATATCGGCCTTTACATTGAAGGTCATAGAGTAAATCAAATCATTCCAGCCATTCAGGAAAGCAATAACCACAACCGTAATGATACCTGTCTTAATGGTAGGAATCATAATCTTGAAGAAAGAACGGAATACATTACAGCCGTCAATTCGCGCAGCCTCATCCAAGGACACCGGAATACTCTTAAAATAAGGTCTCAGCGTTACCACAATGAAAGGAACCGAACCGGAGGCCACCGCTATAGCCGGGGCGAAATACGTTCCCAAAAGATGAAGCTTGCTGAAGGTCAGATACATAGGTGTCAGCATAACAGAAGCCGGAAGCATCTGAGTTACCAGGAAGGTCAGCATAAATCCTCTGCTTCCCTTTACCGTGTAGCGTCCCATACCATATGCAGCCGGAACACCGAACACCAGGGAAATACACATAGCGCAGAAAGCAATCAGCACACTGTTTCTAAGAGAAGTCAGGAAATCCGCATCCTGCAGATTCTGCAGCCATGGGTCTATGGTAAACTCATGAGGATAATAGGTAACCAGCTTTCCGAAGCTTTCCATATCCGTTTTAAAAGACATCTGCACCAGCCAATAAATAGGGAAAAGGAAAAATACGGCAATCAGAATTGCAATCAGGCAGTTGATAACATTTTTCCGGCCTTCCTTTGATTTCAGATATTGGATACGGTAATTTTTTGCACCTTCTTTTTTCATCCTAATCATCCTCCTTACTTAACAGCTTCAGGTAAAGAATTCCTACCAGGAACAGACAAACAAACAGTATCATAGCAATAGCGGATCCCTGTGAAAACTCATACTGGGTAAAGGCTCTGGAATATGCATAGGTTCCCAAAACATCTGTGGAATTAAATGGTCCGCCTGCTGTCATGATAAACATCAGGTCAAAAGCCTTAAAAGTATAGATAAATCCCAGCATCAGCACAGACAGCATAGCCGGTTTCATAAGGGGCAGGGTGATATAAAGGAACCGCTGGAATTTATTTGCTCCGTCAATAGAAGCACTTTCGTAAATATCGTCAGAAATACCGGTAAGACCGGAAGTCAAAAGCAGCATGTTAAAAGGAATACCTACCCAGCAGTTTACTGCAATAACCGCTCCCAGGGCGGTCCCGCCATTTCCCAGCCAGTCTACCGGGGCGGATATGATATGCAGCTTCATCAGCAAATCATTGATTACACCCCCGTCCAGCAGAAAGAGGTTCTTGCCCAGCAAAGCCGTAACAGACATAGGCATCATATAGCCTACCAAAACTAATCCGCGGATAGGCCCGGCCAGAGTAAATTTTTTTGAGAAAAACATAGCAAACAGGAAACCGATAGTAAACTGTACCACCAGACAAGCCAGAGTAAACACGATTGTATTTTTAAAAACCAGCTGGAAGGTAGGGTCTCCTAAAAGGGTTTTATAGTTTTCCAAGCCTACAAACACAGAAGTGCCGTTAGCCATATTCTTAACATTCATGTTTTTAAAGCTCAAAATAACGTTATACAACAAAGGGTATCCACAGACAATCAGCAGATAAATAAAGCCCGGAAGAATAAATATATAGGCTTCCCTTCTCTTTTTTGCAGCCATACTAAGCTTCATATCTTATACTTCCTCCTTTCGTTATGAAAGCCCCGGAATCCAGTTAGATTCCGAACGGATTCCGGGGCTTTTCCTTCACTCATTTTTTGTTAATTTACATCTTCAGCAACACCGCCGCCTACAGATAATTCAGGAAGTGGGTCTTCTGCAACGATTGGCGAAATCGTATCAGCAGCTGCCGATAAGGCATCTTCTACAGATTTCTCTCCCAGCATAGACTGCTGTGTAGCTGTGTACAGAGCCTCAGAAAGTGTAGGCCACTGTGCATGAGGTCCACGGGCTCTTGCATAGTTCATGGCCTCGTTGAATACTGCATATCTTTCGTCAGTTGTAAACAGCTCGTTTAAGCTGACAGCATCCTTACGAACAGGAAGCTTAGCGGCTGGGG
>CABSEJ010000205.1 GCA_902476765.1 uncultured Blautia sp. | reverse complement strand
CCTGGCCGGGAAGTGGTGATATTAGGCTCCGGGGACATCGGACTGATAATGGCCAGAAGAATGACATTGGAGGGAGCCAAGGTAAAGGTGGTGGCAGAGCTGCTGCCTTATTCCGGAGGTCTGCAAAGAAATATCGTACAGTGTCTGGAGGATTTTGACATTCCTCTGAAGCTTAGCCATACCGTGGTGGATATACAGGGAAAAGAAAGAGTGACAGGAATTACCCTGGCTCAGGTGGACGAAAACAGAAAGCCCATACCGGGAACCCAGGAGTTTTATTCCTGCGATACCCTTCTGCTGTCCTGCGGCCTGATTCCGGAGAACGAGCTAAGCGGAAAGCTGGGAGCAGAGCTTTCCGGCGTTACCTCAGGGCCTGTAGTAAATGAAAGCCTGGAGACTACGGTGGAAGGTGTATTCGCCTGCGGAAATGTACTCCATGTCCATGATTTGGTGGACTATGTTTCAGAGGAGGCTGCCAGGGCAGGAAGACATGCGGCGGAATATATCAAAGCCTGGGCCGGGGAACAGGGCCAGGAGAATACCCAGCCAGCAAGGAAAGCAGAAGAATCAGAAAAAAATGTGGAACAGAAGATTACCGTTGAGGCTGTGGAAGGGGTACGGTATACGGTGCCTCAGATTATCCGGTCGGACCATATGGAAGATTCCCTTACTCTGAGATTCCGGGTAGGGAAAGTTTTCCGGGATGCTTATGTCAGTGTTTACGCCCGGGGCACCAGGATTCTCAGGAAAAAGAAGAGAAAACTGACTCCCGGAGAGATGGAACAGATTGTACTGAAAAAATCGGATTTGACAGCCATAGAGGGATTGGATAAAATAACGGTGAAGGTGGAGGAAGCATCATGACAGAGACAAGAGAGCTTATCTGTATCAGCTGCCCTTTAGGGTGCAGTCTGAAAGTAACCATGGAAGGCAGGGAAGCAGTGAAGGTAGAGGGAAATACCTGTCCAAAAGGAGAGGCCTACGGGAAAAAGGAAGTGACAAACCCTACCCGTATCCTGACTTCCAGTGTGAGAGTACAGGAAGGAAGCCTGCCTGTTGTCTCCGTAAAGACAGCTTCCGATATTCCCAAGAATAAAGTGAGGGACTGTGCAGCCGCCCTAAAGGACCTGGTTGTGAAGGCCCCCATACACATAGGAGATGTGCTGCTGAAGAATGTCTGCGGGACTCAGGTGGATATTGTGGCCACCAGGAATGTGGCCAGCCTGACCGGACAAAAGCCGGTATAGATGGGTATAGGCGGATATAACCGGGCAGAAGGAAAGGGCAGCAGAATAAGGAGAGAACATGATAGATATTACAGGAAAAAACAGTGAGCCTTTGAAGAAAAAGCGCCTATATTTACTGGATATGGACGGAACCATTTATAATGAAAACCAGATTTTTGACGGAACCCTGGAATTTTTAGAAGAAATCAAAAGGCGGGGCGGAGAATATATTTTCATCACCAATAATTCTTCAAAATCCGTAGAGGATTATGTGAAAAAAGTAAGAGACATGGGAATTCAGGCGGATGTTGAGAATTTCTATACCTCCAGCCAGGCTACGGCCATGTATCTCCAGGAAAATTATCCGGGACAGGTGGTTTATTGTATGGGAACCCGCTCTCTGGTAGAGGAGCTTAGGGGAGAGGGCATAGAGGTGGTGACAGAGCCCGACGACAGGGCTACCGTTGTCCTCATTGGTTTTGACACGGAGAATACTTCGGAAAAAATCAGAAATACCTGTATCATGCTGGGCAGAGACGTTGCCTACCTGGCTACCAATCCGGATTTGGTCTGCCCTGTAAGCTTCGGCTATATCCCGGACTGCGGCTCCATGAGCATTATGCTGAAAAACGCCACGGGGAAGGAACCTTTTTTCATTGGCAAACCAGAGCCCATCATGGTAAACTGTGTATTGAAAAAGCAGAACAGAAGGCCTGAGGAGGCTGTAATCGTGGGAGACCGGCTTTACACGGATATTAAAACAGGAGTCAACGCAAAGGTGGATACTATCTGTGTGCTTTCCGGGGAAGCTACCATGGAAGATATACGGGAGGGCGAAGTAAAGCCGGATTATATTTTCCAGAGCGTAAAGGAGATTTACCAGGGCCTTGCAGAGGAGGATGTGGATTAAAAGCAGCGAAGCCCAATAGCGTGATTTTATGCAACAGTTGTAAAATAAAACAAGTACCCTCAGCATACAAGGGGCGTTTGGCCTTTTGCATACTGAGGGTAATCGTATAGAATAAGTGAAAAGGCATAAACAACAGGAGAAAGAGTCAGGATATGAAATATGCGCAAGTGGAGCAGGGGGTTTTTTTGCGAAGACCCAACCGTTTTATCGCTCATGTGGAGATAAAGGGAAAAGAAGAGATTTGTCATGTGAAAAATACGGGAAGGTGCCGGGAATTATTGGTTCCCGGCGCTGTTGTGTTTTTAGAGAAAAGCAGCAATCCCAACAGGAAAACAAAATATGATTTAATTGCCGTACAGAAGGGAGAGCGCCTTATCAACATGGATTCCCAGGTACCCAACCAGGCTGTGTACGAATGGATGGAAAAAGGAGAGCTTTTTGGAGAAGGAGCCCTGGTGAAGCGGGAGGTTACTTATGGAAATTCCAGATTTGATTTGTATATCCAACAGGGTGAGCGGAAAATTTTCATGGAGGTAAAGGGCGTGACCTTAGAGGAGAATGGTGTGGTCCGTTTTCCCGATGCCCCTACGGAACGGGGAGTGAAACATATAAAAGAACTTTGCCGGTGTATAGAGGATGGTTATGAGGCATATATTATGTTTGTCATACAAATGGAGAATGTAAAATATTTCCGGCCTAACGACGCAACCCATCCGGAATTCGGTCAGGCTTTAAGGGAAGCAGAGCAGGCAGGCGTGAAGATATTGGCCTATGATTGTATGGTGAGAAAAGACTTGATAAATTTGTCAAAACCTGTTAGGGTTTTACTAAATGAAGAAATACAGGAGACAATATGTTAGAGAAGATAGTAGAGCCTCTGCTGTCCTGGTACGGCCAGAACAAAAGAGAGCTGCCCTGGAGACAGGAGCCTACACCCTATCATGTGTGGATTTCCGAGATTATGCTGCAGCAGACCAGGGTAGAGGCAGTGAAGGGCTATTATGCCAGATTCCTCCACAGGCTGCCTGCAATCCGGGATTTGGCCCTATGTCCCCAGGAGGAGCTTTTGAAGCTGTGGGAGGGCCTTGGCTATTATAACCGGGTGAAAAATATGCAGAAGGCTGCCATTGAAATAGAAGAAAAATACCAGGGGGAAATTCCCCCGGATTACCAGAAAATTTTGTCTCTTCCCGGTATCGGAAGCTACACTGCAGGGGCTATTGCTTCCATTGCCTATAAACTGCCTTTTCCGGCGGTGGATGGCAATGTGCTGCGGGTTATGGCCAGGCTTACCGAGGACGGAGAGGATATTTTAAAACAGAAGACCAAGAAACGGGTGGAAGGCATGCTGAAGGAAATCATGCCAACGGATTTCCCCGGGGAATTTAACCAGAGCCTTATGGAGCTGGGAGCCACGGTTTGTCTGCCAAAGGGGATGCCCAGGTGCGGGGAATGTCCGGTAAGGAAATTCTGCCAGGCCCGGGCTCATGGAACCATGCTGGATTATCCGAAAAAAGCAGAGAAAAAACCCAGAAAAGTGGAGGAGCGGACGGTGCTGATTATCCAGAACAACCAGGAATTTGCCATTCATAAACGTCCGCCCAAAGGTCTTTTGGCCGGGCTTTATGAGCTGCCCAACCAGGAGGGCTATCTTTCCAGAGAAGAGATTCTGGATTATGTGGAAAGCCTTGGGCTTTTACCCCTTCACATAGCGGCAGCCGGAGAGGCTAAGCATATATTTTCCCATGTGGAGTGGAGAATGAAAGGGTATTTTATTAAGGTAGCCTCTACAGAGGAGAAAAAGATTGGAGAACTGATATTTGTGGACAAGAAGGAATCCAGGGGAAGGTATCCTATTCCGTCCGCTTTTTCAGCATATAGAAAGTATATGGAGGAGGACTTTTAGATGAAGCTATTATCGGTTGCAGTTCCCTGTTATAATTCACAGGAGTACATGAGGAACTGTGTGGATTCTCTTTTAGCAGGAGGAGAGCTGGTGGAAATCCTGATTGTAGATGACGGCTCCAAGGATGACACCGGAAAGATTGCAGACGAATATGCTGCAAAGTATCCCACTATTGTAAAAGCCATACATCAGGAAAACGGGGGCCATGGGGAAGCTGTGAACGCAGGAATCCGCAATGCTACAGGTTTGTATTTCAAGGTGGTGGACAGTGACGACTGGGTGAATGAGGAGGCCTATCATGCTATTTTGGATAAGCTGATGGAGCTTACGGGAGGACCTGAGACCCTGGATATGATGATTAGCAATTTTGTCTATGAGAAGCAAGGGGCAAAGCGGAAAAAAGTCATGCGCTATCATAAGTATATGCCCCAGGATAAAATTTTCACATGGAAGGAAATGGGGAGAATGCCGGTAGGCAAGTATATCCTTATGCACTCGGTGATTTACCGCACCGGACTTCTGCGGAACTGTAATCTGGAGCTTCCCAAGCATACCTTTTATGTGGACAATCTTTTTGTATACCAGCCCCTTCCCCATGTAAGGACCATGTATTACATGGATGTTAATTTCTACCGCTATTTCATCGGCCGGGGAGACCAGTCTGTGAATGAAGAGGTTATGATACGGAGAATTGACCAGCAGCTCCGGGTAAATAAACTGATGATTGACGCAATTGCAGGAAGAAAGGACATAGAAAAAAACATTAAGCGGTACATGCTGCGTTATCTGGAGATTATTATGGCTGTATCTTCCATTATGCTGATTCGTTCCGGCACAGAGGAAAACCTGGAAAAGAAAAAAGAATTGTGGAAGTACCTGAAAAATGCAGATATCCGCATATACCGGAAGCTGCACATGGGTATCCTGGGAAGAGGAGTAAACCTTCCGGGGGGAAGCGGCAGAAATATTTCTGTGGCTATCTATAAATTGGTACAAAAATTTTACGGATTTAATTGATATTTACGGATTTACTTGACACAAGAATTAAGAGAGGATTGTGGGAGCACACCGTGCGGAGCAATCCGGTATCAAAGGGGTCAAAA
>CABSEJ010000204.1 GCA_902476765.1 uncultured Blautia sp. | reverse complement strand
CAGGCCAGGAACAGAATAGTACCGGCTTTAATGATAAAGCCTTTCAGTCTTTCCCATACATGAAGCAGTACGGTTTTCACCTGAGGAATATGGTACTGGGGAAGCTCCATAACAAAGGGTGCCGGTTTTCCTGAGAATGGTTTTGTCTTCTTTAACATGATGGCAGAAACCAATACCGCAGCAATTCCGATAAAGTACATCAAAGGTGCAATGAAGGCACTTTCTGCATAGCCGGCTGCTTCACCTGCAATCACACCTCCCATAAGAGCGATTACCGGAAGCTTTGCTCCGCAGGGAACAAAGGTAGCAGTCATAATAGTAAGACGTCTGTCATTGTCCTGCTCGATGGTCTTGGAAGCCATAATTCCCGGAATACCGCAGCCGGAAGAAATCAGCAGGGGAATAAAGCTCTTTCCTGATAATCCAAAATGACGGAACACACGGTCCATAACGAAAGCAATACGCACCATATAACCGCAGTCCTCTAAAACAGAAAGGAACAGGAACAATATTGCCATCTGGGGAACAAATCCCAGAACAGCCCCTACACCGCCAATAATTCCGTCAACCACCAGACTCAGCACCAAATCTCCTGCACCGATGGTTTCAAGGAAACCGCCTACAGCATCCTGTATGGCTACTACAAATACATCATTAGTCCAGTCTGTCACAATAGTTCCGATGGTTGTTACAGATACATAATATACCAGGAACATAACTGCCAGGAAAATGGGGATACCTAAAATTCGGTTTGTGACTACCTGGTCAATCTTATCTGACATGGTCATTTTCTGAGCTGCTTTTTTCACGGTTGTCTTAACTAACTTCTGGATATATGTATATCTCTCATCAGTTACAATGCTTTCCATGTCATCGTCATGCTTCTTCTCCAGGGCCTCACGCTCTGCCTGAATCTGCTTCAGGGCTGTGTCATCTATTGTAATGCCCTCCATAGCCTTGCTGTCTTTTTCCAGAAGTTTGATGGCATACCATCTGATTTTATTTTCTTCCACACGGTCTTCCAGGCTTCTCTTTGTGTTCGTAATGGCTGTTTCCAGCTCCTGGCTGAAAATTTCCTGCGGAAGGTTCACCTCTTTCTTCTTTGCACAGCGTACAGCCTCGTTTACTGCCTCGTCCAGTCCGGTGCCTTTTAGAGCTGAGGTTTTTACAATGGGGCAGCCCAGCATGGCGCTCATTCTCTTGGTATCAATCTTAATATTATTCTTTTCCAGCAAATCTGCCATATTCAGGGCGATAACAACCGGAATTCCTGTCTCAATCAACTGGGTGGTAAGATACAGGTTTCTTTCAATATTGGTGGCGTCCACCAGATTGATGATAACATCCGGATTCTCCTTTAACAGATAATCACGGCTAACTACTTCCTCCAGGGTATATGGGGAAAGGGAATAAATACCGGGCAGGTCTGTCACTATAATATCATCCTGACCGCCCTTTTTCCTTTTGATTTTTCCTTCTTTCTTCTCTACGGTAACTCCCGGCCAGTTTCCAACATACTGGTTGGCACCAGTCAAAGCGTTGAACATAGTAGTTTTACCGCAGTTTGGATTACCGGCAAGCGCAATTTTAATTGCCATTTTCATATCCTCCTCTAGTTAGTCTCATGCAACATATATGTACACACAAAGTCGGAACTTTTCTGTACTTCCCCGGTTTATTTTTGTTTTACTTCTACGCACTGGGCATCCTGCTTTCTCAAAGAAAGCTCATAGCCTCTCACCGTAATTTCCACCGGGTCTCCTAACGGAGCTACTTTTCGGATATAAATTTCGCATCCCTTTGTGATTCCCATATCCATGATACGGCGCTTATAAGCACTGTCTCCTTCTATTTTGGCCACCACAACGGTTGTGCCTACTTCCGCTTCCCGAAGTGTCATCTCAATTCTCCTCCCTTATCATATTTTACGGAACAATTTCTGCTATACCATAATTTTCTTTGCCATGTCTTCATTGATGGCCACTCTGGAATCCTTAATATTTACTATCATATTCCCGCTGATTCTGGAGATTACACTGATGTGGGCATTTTCTACAAAACCCAGATTCGCCAGAAACTGTCTGGTCTCTGTGGCCCCTCCCACTCTCTTGATAGTTCCTTCCTCTCCATTATCCATAAAAATCAATGGCTGCATAAAATCCCTCCATTTACTTGATTCTTAGTGTTCTCTAACTTTTTTTAGTTACTACTAACTTCGATAATTAGAATACGCTAACTTTTTCCTCTTGTCAATACATTTTTCATATTATTTTCCAAAATAGTCAGGCTCCAGCCATGTCATTTATGATTTAACTGGTTTCTCAATATATTTCCTATGAAATGAAAAAATCCCCGGAAACCAACTTGCCGCAGGGCAGTCACTGGCTTCCGGGGTTCTTTTATACCTGGTCCTCAATCTCTATTTTATTTACATCCTCATCAGTGTCATCTTTTTTGTGCTTTACTCCCACAGTGCCGGCTACTACATAGTAGCGAAATCTGGGTTCATAATAAAAATCTTTGATTAAAGAAAAATTCTCGATTTTCCCCGTACTCTCCACATGCATAAGGGGTCCGGTGCAATGCATGACAACATCCCCGATTTTTACATGCTCTTCATCGTAAGGGGTAATAGGCAGGTCCTGACTAATCAAATCTAACACCTTCCCCTCTATCTCATCTAAATCAAATTCCGGCTTTTCCTGATAATTGATGGCAAATCCATGACTGATATCGGAACGGCTATACTTAGGCCTTGGAATGTCCCGGACACAGTAACCAAATAAGTCTTCAGCGCTGTGAGCCATCTTTCTGTAAATCAGAGAGCTGAATGCAATCTCTGCAATGTTATCCGGCAGAGGGCCAAAAAGAGAAGGTCTGGTGACAATCACCTCTTCCCCAATACCAATCAGCAAGTCCGCATTTCTTTTAAGAGCAGGATAGAGAATCTCAAAATGCTCCACAATTACCCTCTTTCTCTGAGAAATCACATGGAGAACGGCCTGTGAAATATCTTTCAGAGACACATACTTCATGGCTGTGCGGACGTCTACATGAAAGGTCTTTGGCGTGTAGAAGCCCACCTCGTCTGAATTTAAAAGCGGCATATTTAAAATGTCGAATTCATCATCCGATTCCACAGTCTGAATGCCCGGAAACATACCTTTAATCAGCCAGCTTTTGCCGGAATCCTTCGCCCCTATGATACCGATAATCCGGTCAAAAGGATTTAAGTACATCTGGGTAATCTTTCGTCCCAAGTCCATCATTCTCTTATTCCCTCTTGGGGCAAAGAAAAAGTTATACAGATTGCACTCGTGCCGCACATTATTATACACCATAGAAACACCTCTTTTCCTGTCGTTTTAAGCTGTTTCTATTTTAGCACAAAAAGAGTCTGAAATTCGTCTGCTTATTTCAGAAATCCGCTGATAATCTGCTCTTCCGCTTCTTCCTCTGTAAGCCCCAGGGTCATCAGCTTGATAATCTGCTCCCCGGCAATTTTTCCGATAGCAGCCTCATGAATCAGAGCAGCATCTGAATTGTTGGCCGTAATCTCCGGAATGGAGCTGATTTTAGCATTTCCCACAATAATGGCATCGCACTCTGTATGACCGCTGCACTTGGCATTTCCATTTAATACAGACTGGAAAAGCTGATAGGAATCATCCTTTGCCACGGAACGGGAAATGATATTTGCACCGGAATCGTCTCCGTTCATATCCACAATAAAGCGGCTCTCTGCCTTCTGGTCCCCATGAGTCATCAATCTTTCCATCACTTTCAGGGTAGCATGTTCTCCCAGCTTTGCGGTAGTTTTGCGGATAGTAGAATCTACCCCTTTAATTTGGGCAGTATCCATTTCCATATAACTGTTTTCCCCTATCTCTATGATAGTCTGGGGATTCATGATTCTCTGTCCCTTGCCGTCTCCGCTTCCATAATGCTTTTCGATATATTTTACTTTAGAATTCTTCCCGATGAAAAAGCTGTGGATACCGTCATGCTGGCTGGAATCATCAGTTCCACAGTGAATACCGCAGCCTGCAATGATAGTTACATCACAGTCGTCTCCAATATAAAAATCATTGTAAACCGTCTCCTTTAAGCCGGCCTGACTCAGCACTACCGGGATATGGATACTCTCATTTTTTGTACCCGGCTTAATCTGAATCACAATACCGTCTCCCTCTTCCCTGGGAACAATCTGAATATGTTCTGTACTGTTTCTGGCCTGGGTCTCTCCGTTTGCCCGGATATTATAAGCCCCTACAGGAATCTCATGCAGTCCTGATACGGCCTCTAAAAGCTGTTTTTGAATGGTGTCCATTATTTCAGTCCTCCTTTCTTCCAAATAGCACAGCCGGAAGTCTCATCTCCTGTATCTGCTGCATTCAGCAAAGTTGGAAGCACTTCATCTTTGCTGCCTCGTTTCACCAGCCTGCCCTCAGCAATGACAAGAATCTCGTCCGCAGTGTTCAAAATTCTCTCCTGGTGGGAAATAATCAAAATGGAACCGTGTCGTTCCTTATGCATATTATCAAACACATGAATCAGGTTCTGAAAGCTCCACAAATCAATACCGGCTTCCGGCTCGTCAAACACAGACAGTCTGGTTCCTCTGGCCATAACTGTAGCAATCTCAATACGCTTCATCTCTCCTCCGGAAAGACTGGCATTTACCTCACGGTTAATATAATCCTTGGCGCAAAGTCCTACTTCAGACAGATACTGACAGGCTCCGGACAGGGAAATGTCCTTTCCTGCAGCCAGGTTGATTAAATCAAAAACCGTTACACCTTTAAAGCGCACCGGCTGCTGAAACGCATAGCTGATTCCGGCTTTTGCCCTCTCGGTAATACTCCAGTCTGTAATATCCTGACCGTCAAAAAAGATACGGCCCTCTGTAGGCTTCTCAATTCCGGCAATAATTTTGGCCATAGTGGATTTTCCGCCTCCGTTTGGACCGGTGATAGCCACAAATTTATTATCCTCCAGGGTGAAGCTCACATGCTCCAAAATCCCTTTCTCCTTGTCCCTTTCGTCATCCGAAACACGAAAAGAAACGTCTCTTAACTCAAGCATGATTTTTCCTCCGTCATTTATGATAATAGATGTTTTTTGTCCGATTTCTATTATATACGTCTGCTTTATCCTTGTAAACTCTCTTTTTCAAAAAAATTCCACTTCTATTTACAGGATAATTCTCTTACTATATAATGATAGAACAAAAGTGTGCTTCGCACACCCTTGCG
>CABSEJ010000203.1 GCA_902476765.1 uncultured Blautia sp. | reverse complement strand
TTATTCCGGCGGGCGGACGGCTCCTAAAGTGGAAATCGACTATATCCAGAAAAAACATGTAAAAAAACCCGGCGGCGCAAAGCCCGGGTTCGTGGTATATTACACCAATTATTCACTTATGATTGAACCGGATATTTCAGGGATTCAGCAGGTGGATGAAGACAGCCGCAGCTAGCTGAGTGCTGTCTCTGCTGCAGTGCTGGAACTCGGCACAGCCATATGCTGTGCCGATGACAGCCTATACAAACGTTTGTCCCACTGGTAACAACCTTCGTTGGTATCTCCGGGATTTTTATCTTTCTTTTGACTTTTACAGTTCTTACATTTCTTTTTCCATAAGCACCAGGTCAGGGCTCCTCTTAAATCCCTGCTTCTCATAAAATTTTTCTGTCATCCTGTCCTGGATGGTATAGAGAAAAATTCTGCGGATTCCCTGTTTCTTTAACTCTTCCTCTAAATGCCGGTAGATTTCTGTTCCCAGCCCACGCCCCTGCATGGTATTCCGGATACAAAACTCCCGGGCCTGGAAAATCATTCTTTCATCGTACTGTTCTTTGCAGCCCATAATCATGCCGCACAGTTCTCCGTTCTCATAGACTCCTAAGCCAAAAAAGTCTTCTGTGGTTATAATCTGGTGCAGTCTCTTGGCTGCTGTTTCCTGGCTCCAGTTCTCCTTCCAGGGAGCTGCGTTAAAGGTCTCCGCAAACAGCCGGGAAAGCTGTGGAAGCATGGAAAGATTGATTTCTCTGTATTCAAGCATGGTATACCTCCTGCATATGGATTTTCTGATTTTATATTACTCCATATCTTTCCCTATGTAAATCTCCTCTACATTACCTTTTATATAAGGTTTCAAATTATATACCACATGGCTGAGTACATATTGTCCATGATTCACAAAAATTTCTATAAGATTCCGGTCCACAAAAATATCCGATATGCAATCTTCGCCTATATATGGTGTCTTTGCCTCAAACCGGTGTTCCCTTCCTTCTGCAAACACCTGACTTCTGTCTCCTTTTAAACAGCCGCCCTCCATAGAAATCTCATATCCTCCGATAATCAGCCTTTCCCGGTTCTTCAGAGAAGCTTTCAGCCGGAAAGGTCTGGAAAAATCCAGTGCTTCTATATCCTGTACTTTTTCAGTAAAATACTTATCTGTTTCCGGATGTGGCAAAAAACAGACATGGTTTTCCCTTACCTCTACCACTCTCGGCAGACACATCATGCCTCTCCAGGGCTTTTCCCCCGGTTCCTCTACTGGTTTCGGCATACGAACCCAGGCAATCATTATCCGATTTCCATCTTTGTCCAAATTACTCTGGGCAGCATATAAGTCTAATCCCCAATCCAGATATTCCACATTCCAAAGCTTTAACGTACAGGTTTCTTTTTCAAATTCAGCCAGCGAGCATACTGCCTGCTCAGCATAATTTTTCCCGTCACGGATTACCCCCATAGGAGAGCCGGTAAATACCCATTGTTCCCCAATCTGAAACAAATCCGGGCACTCTAATATGTTCCCTAACTCAGGTCCCTTATACTGTGAGGCATAATTCCAGGCTATACCATCCTTGCTTGTATAAAACACTATGCGTCCCTGTTCTTTTCTTATTGTGCTTCCCAGCATCATATAGTAAGTGTCTCCGTCCTTCCAGTTATCAAAGGAAAACCCATCCTGAGATACAATCATGGCCTGGCAGGTGGCAAAATCGTCGCCGGGAGATATGTGGATATTTTCAGGGTCTTCTTTCAGATATTTTACCCCGGAATAGTACAGGTACATTTTTCCCTCTTGTTCCAAAGCACTTCCTGAAAAAACACCGTTCCTGTCATAATCCTTGCTTGGAAACAAAGCAATACCCAAATGTTCCCAGTGAATCAAATCTTTGCTTACCCCATGTCCCCAATGAGTGGTCCCCCACACAGGTCCATAAGGAAAATATTGATAAAACAAATGATATTCTCCCTTGAAAAAAATAAATCCGTTAGGGTCATTTATCCAGTTTCCGGGAGCTCGTAAATGTACCTTATCTGTTCTCATCGCTTAATCCCTTTCTGCTCACTAAATTTTACTTCACCGCACCGGCGACCACACCGCTGATAATCTGTTTCTGAAGAATTACATACAATACCAGAATCGGTATTACACACAGAAGGAGCCCGGCCATAATGGTGCCATAATCCGCAGAGTATGTTCCGTAAAAGCTGTAAGTAGACAGCGGCAGTGTCAGAAGCTTCTTATCCGTCAGTACCAGAGATGGCAAAAGGAAGTCGTTCCAGAAGGCCATGGCATTCAGAATCACCATAGTGGAGATAATCGGCTTTAACAGAGGAAATACTATTTTAAAAAATGTCTGTGACTTGGTACAGCCGTCTATGTATGCCGCTTCTTCCAGAGCAATAGGGATACTTCCCTTAATAAATCCATGGAACATAAACACGGACATGGCCATAGCAAAGCCTGTATGCATAAAAATCAGAGTAAGCCTGTGATTTAAGATATTTAACGTACCTCCGTAAATGCTTACCAGGGGAATCATAATCGCCTGGAAAGGTATAATCATAGAAGCTACCATCAGGGCAAAGGTCAAGTTAGAAACCTTGTTATTATGACGCACAATATAGTAGGCCAGCATAGCTGCCAGCAGTGTCACTAAGATAGTAGCTGAAGCAGTAACTTTTTTCTTTGTACCGCCGATTTTTGTATTTTTCATTATGCTTCAACCTCCTTTTTCTTTGTAACATAGACCTGAAGCCCACTGATACATGCAACAATAATAAAGAGAATAACTGCCTCTGCCTGCCCTACGCCAAACTGCCGGGAGGTAAATGCCTTCTCATATACATGCATTGCAGCCATTTGGGTAGTTCCGTAAGGAGCTCCTGCCGTCAGGGACAGATTCACATCATAAACCATGAACGCACGGGAAAGTGTAAGGAACAGACAAATCGTAATGGAAGACATCATCAGGGGCAGCACAATGTTTTTCATTTTTACCCATCCATTTGCCCCGTCGATACTGGCCGCCTCCATAATGTCTTCACTAAGCCCCATAAAACCGGCCACGTATATCAGAATCATATAGCCGGAAAGCTGCCATACAGTTACCAGAACTAAAGCTGCAAAGGCCATGTCCGGTTCTGAAAGCCATGAAATCTCAAACAGGCTCCAGTTGGTAGATTCTCCGATGCTCACAAAAACTCTGGAAAATACAAACTGCCAGATATATCCCAGAACAATACCGCCAATCAGATTAGGGGTGAAAAAGCCTGCCCTGAAGAAATTCTGTCCTTTGATTCCTCTTGTCAGGAGATATGCCAAAAAGAAAGCAAGAACATTTACCAGAATTACAACTGCAATCACATATTTAAAAGTCAGAAGCAGGGAGGACCAGAACTGAGTGTCCTGTATGACACCTGCAAAGTTTTTAAGTCCTACCAGATTCTTTACTTTTGAAACTCCGTTCCAGTCCGTCAATGTCAGATATACGCCGTATATAAAGGGAATGATTACTACTGCAAAAAAGCAAAACATTCCCGGCAGTGCAAAGAAACAAAAATCTTTTCCGTTATTTTTTCTCTTCATGATTCTACCTTCTTTCTCATTCCTGTTCCGCCCAATAACTTTCAATCTCCTGTATCAGTTCCTCTCTGCCGCATCTTCCTGCCAGATATTTCTGCATAGAAGCTCCCAGGATTGTCCAGTGGTCATTCGGCACAATAGCCGGAGCATTCACTGCTGTCTGGCTGTGGATTTTCTCATAAATATCCCGGCCCAGAGGGTCAATAGGCTCATTGGGATTATTCTGGAACG
Source organism: uncultured Blautia sp. (assembly GCA_902476765.1). Classification (GTDB taxonomy): domain Bacteria; phylum Bacillota; class Clostridia; order Lachnospirales; family Lachnospiraceae; genus Blautia. The sequence goes on along the minus strand of CABSEJ010000203.1, from coordinate 1,441 downwards.
GCGGAACCAGACTGCAGGTTTTAACCAGCATCTGCTGTCCGATTTCACTGTACACAATCCAGTTAAAAAATTCCTTTGCCGCTTCCTGTTCCTTCTCCGAAACCATCTGGCCGTCAATCATCACTTGCTTGGAAGGAGATGCCTGAATCGTATTATTGACATAGTCATCCGGGTCATTGTTCATATAGTAGGGGAGAAATCCATATTCATCTGTGTCTTCTGCTCCTGCTTCTGCCAGATTAGGCCATGCCCAGTTCCCATTAAACCAGAATGCGGTTTTGCCGTCTACCAGGTCAATGGCCATCTCGTCATAATCCGCCCCCAGAGGGTCTCCTGCGGCCACGTTATATTGTTTCAGTACATCAAACATATCTAAAAACTGAGACATTCTGTCATAGGTTTCTAATTTCAGAGTGCCTTCTTTCAGTTCTTCCAGCATTGCCTGAGTTCCCTCAGCCGTTCCGTCATAAGTCTCATAAACATACTGTAGATGATGGGCACCCAAAGACCAGTCTTCTTTTGCCAGGGAAATAGGCTTTTCCATACCTGCCTCTACCAGTCTGTCTAAAAACCCGGTAAACTCCTCTAATGTACCAATGGACTCCGGATTAAATTCTTCTCCAAGAGTTTCTTCCACAGCAGCCTTATTGTATATCAGCCCTCTTCCCTCAATACACAGAGGAAGGCTGTATACTTTATCATTTACTCTTGTAATATATTCTCCTGCTTCTTCAATCCAGGGTTGGTCAGACAAATCTAGGGCTTTCTCCTCCGCAAGGGCAACAATATCTGTAGTATCCAAAATTGCCATGGTAGGCGGTGTTCCTGAGTTATAGAGACTTACCACTTTTGTGTAAGGGGAATCCCCTTCTGACACAGGCATAACTTCCACATGCACCCCTGACCTTTCTTCAAATGCCTCTGCTGTTTCCGTCAGTGTAGCCTGAATCTCTGCCTTGGAATTTAAAAGTGTGATTTCTGTCCCTTCCAGAGAAGTGTCATAGGAAAAGGTATCCACAGAAGTGTCTATGGGGATTTCCTTTTCTGTTTCATTTGGGTCATCCGGGTCACTGGCAAAGCCGAAAGTACATCCGGAGAGCATTCCGGTAATCAATGCCCCGGCTACTTACCTATATACAAGCCCTAAATCTCAACAAATTCGGGTATAAATTTCTGGTCTTTATCGGAAATGAACAGGAGGCCGAAGAACGGAGATATATTCAGGAACTCCTGGCTTATAAAATTGAAGGAATGATTATTCTGACACACACGATTCCTTCCAGAGAATTGGCTGATTTGCAGATTCCTATTGTCACCATTGAGCGGGAGGATAAATATGTGTGCAGCGTTAATACAGACAACTATATGGGAGGTATGCAGGCAGCAGGGCTTTTAGCCAAACATAAAGCAGATATTCTGATACAGATTAACTCTCCCATTC
>CABSEJ010000202.1 GCA_902476765.1 uncultured Blautia sp. | reverse complement strand
GCCGGAGGCTATGTATTCGTCAATGGATTCTGCGTCGAATTTACCGCAGTTCTCCAGTACAATCCGGGTCTGTTTTGCAATAAAAGGAATTTCATCAGGAGAGGCATAGGACTGTCCGCCTTTTTTGTAGAAAAGATGCTCCACAGGTTCCTTATTCAGTACCGTGCGCTGGAAGATTTCCAGACAATCCTCTTCCTGTACTTTTACATATTGATAATGGAGCGGTTCAATACGCACCAGGGGGCCAAGTTCACAGATACCCTGGCAGCCGGTTTTAACAGCTCCGATGTGGGGAACATCCTTCTGAAATTCCACAGACACACCAGGAAGGTCCTGACATAATTCCACCATTTTATTATAAATCTTGTCAGAGCCTGAGGCTACGCATCCGGTTCCCGCACAAACCAGAATACGGCAGTCAAAAGAATTAATTTCTTTTTGAGCGTTTTCACGTTCACTTAACAAAGCGTCTCGGTTTTTAATTATCATACATTGTCACCTCTCAGTTCTGCAATCAATTCCAGAGCTTTTTCAGGAGTCATGGAAGGGTGTACTTCATTGTTTACGGTAAGGGTTGGCGCCAGTCCGCAGGCTCCCAGACAAGATACGGTTTCCACAGTAAACAGCATATCGTCGGTAGTATGTTTTTTGCGGCTTAATCCCAGCTCTTTCTGAAGAGCTTCCAAAATAGGAATGGACTTACGCACATGACAGGCTGTTCCGTCACAGACCTTGATAATGTATTTACCCTTCGGTTCAAAGGAAAAATTTTCGTAGAACGTGGCTACGCTGTAGGCTTTCGCCTCTGTTACGCCGATTTCTTTGGCTACATAGGTAAGCAGCTCCCCGGGAAGATACCGGTATTCCCCCTGGATGTCCTGCATAATGGGAATCAGAGAGCTTGCCTTGCGTCCGTAGTAGTCGATAATCTCATCGGCTTTTTCATAATAACTTTGGTCAAGCATGCATGTTACCTCCTCTTACATGTAGTAGAACCTCTGAAAAAATATTTCCTAAGCAGAGTTATTATCATTATACTTGATATGTGTAAAATGCACAATATTTTTTTGACAAAAAATAAAATATTATACAATTTACAAACAAAATTCAAAAATAAAATATGTTTCTGTCAGTGTTTAAAACTTTACAAGCTAAAAGTTTGATGATAAAATGAAGCAAAGGAGGCGTATTATGTCTGAGAAAGTATATGAAATGATGGATTGGCCGGAAATAGAGGCTGTTGTATATTCTGAGGAAAGTGAGCCTAAGAAATTGTTAGGGCCCAGGGTAACCCCGGAGGGGATTTTAATTCAGTGTTTTCTCCCGGGAGCTCAGAAGGTTAAGGTAGTCCTTACAAAAGGGCGGGAAGAATATGAAATGGAACAGGAGGATGAGGCAGGCTATTATGCCGTGCTGATTCCGGGGGACAAGATTCCCAAATATAAATATGAGGCGGAATATGAGGAAGGCAGGGTTGAAAAATTCTACGACCCTTATGCCTTTGAAAAACAGATTACCGTGGAGGAGGAACAGCAGTTCTGCGCCGGTATCTGTTATAATATTTACGAGAAATTAGGTGCCCATCCTATGACAATTCAGGGAGTTTCCGGCGTTTATTTTGCTGTGTGGGCGCCCAACGCCATGCGTGTCAGTGTGGTAGGTGATTTCAACCATTGGGATGGAAGAGTACATCAGATGCAGCGGCTGAATGTGTCCGGCATTTTTGAGCTTTTCATACCGGGAGTGAAACCGGGAGCTCTGTATAAATATGAGATTAAGGCCAAAGGCTCTTTGGTTTACTTAAAATCAGACCCTTACGGAAATCAATCGGAGCTGCGTCCCAAGACCGCTTCTGTTGTAACGGATTTGAGACATTATTCCTGGCAGGACGGACAGTGGATGAAGGAGAGAAAACAGCTTCAGGATGAGAAGAAACCTATGGCTGTTTATGAGATGCATCTGGGTTCCTGGAAAAAGCCTGAGGAGGAAGAGAGACTGTTCTATAATTATCGGGAAATCGCTCCTCTCCTGGCAGAGTATGTGAAGAAAATGGGCTACACCCATGTGGAACTTATGCCGGTGATGGAACATCCGTTGGATGAGTCCTGGGGGTATCAGGTAACCGGATATTATTCTCCTACCAGCAGGTACGGAACCTGCGAAGACTTTATGTACTTTATGGATTATATGCACCAGCAGGGAATCGGTGTGATTCTGGACTGGGTACCGGCTCATTTCCCCAAGGATACTTTCGGGCTGTCTAACTTTGACGGAACCTGTCTGTACGAGCACTTAGACCCAAGACAGGGTATGCATCCCCACTGGGGAACTTTAATCTATAATTACGGAAGGCCCCAGGTGAAAAACTTCCTGATTTCCAACGCTTTGTTCTGGGCGGAAAAATACCATGCAGACGGAATCCGTATGGATGCTGTGGCTTCTATGCTTTACCTGGATTACGGTAAAAATGACGGGGAGTGGGTGGCCAATATTTATGGCGGCAACGAGAATCTGGAAGCCATCGAATTTTTAAAGCACTTAAATTCAATTTTTAAGAAAAAACATCCGGATGTACTGTTGATTGCAGAGGAATCCACTGCCTGGCCCCAGATTACCGGAAAGGTAGAGGACGACGGTCTGGGCTTTGACTATAAGTGGAACATGGGATGGATGAATGATTTCACTGATTATATGAGGAAAGACCCCATCTACAGAAGCGGAGCCCACGATGAGCTGACCTTTAGTATGATTTACGCTTACAGCGAGAAATTTATGCTCAGCCTGTCTCATGACGAAGTAGTACATGGAAAAGGCTCCCTTCTCAATAAGATGCCCGGAGACAAGGAGAAGAAGCTGGCTAATTTAAGAGCAGCCTACGGTTTTATGATGGTTCATCCTGGAAAGAAGCTTTTGTTTATGGGACAGGAATTTGCCCAGGAAAGAGAATGGTCTGAGCAGAGAGGCCTGGATTGGGAGCTATTGGAGGAGAAGGAACATCAGCAAATGCAGGCTTATATGCAGGCTTTGTTAAAGTTCTACAAAGAGCAGCCTGCTTTATATGAAGCAGACTATGATACGGCCGGCTTTGAATGGATTAACCACATGGAAGCCGAGAAGAATATGCTGACCCTTATCAGAAAGGGAAAGAAAAAAGACAGCACCCTGGTGGCTGTATGCAATTTCTCAGCCCTTCCTTATGAAAAATACCAGATGGGAGTTCCCTATCCAGGGAAATACAAAGAGATTTTCAACAGCAATGCGAAAGAGTTCGGCGGTACAGGCGTGGGAAATCCACGAGTAAAAGCTTCCAAGAGGGAAGAATGTGACGAGAGAAAGAATTCCATTGTTATCAATGTGGCTCCTTTGTCCGTACAGATTTTCTCTTACACCAAACAGGAGACAAAGAAGACAGAGAAGAAGACCAAAGGGCAGGAAAAACAGGGAGTTTCTAAGGTCCGCCTGGAATTGGAGCAGAAAATAGAGGAAGAGAGGCTGAAAGAAGAAAAAAGCCATGAAATCAAGCTTCCAAAAGAGGCACAGCCTAAACTGGAAACCAGTAAAAAGGAGGCAAAAAAATTAGAGACCTCCAAAACCGAGACAAAGAAGCTAGAAACCTCCAAGACTGAGCCGAAAAAGCTGGAGACCACTAAAACCGAGGCAAAGAAAATAGAAACTTCCAAAACAGAGCCCAAGAAACTGGAGACCTCTAAAACCGAGGCGAAAAAAATAGAAACCTCCAAGACTGAGCCCAGGAAACTGGAAGCAGCCAAGGACCAGACTGAAATTGCCCGGCCTGTGAAGGAAGAAGTGGAAAAGCCGGAGACAGAAAAGAACCGGTTGCTGGAAGAGGATCCGAAAAAGCCGGAGACAGTTAAGACGGAACCGGTGAAGGAGAAGGACAAGATGTCAGAGACAGAAAAGGAAGAGACGAAAAAATCCACTGCCGGAAAAACCGGAACGACTAAAGCCAAAAAGAAAGGGAAAAAATAAACATAAAACTGCGGGGGACGCTGCAACAGTTTCTGCGTTGCCCCGCAGTTTTATATGAAAAGATAGTCCGGCCCAGGCAGGCTGAAAAAGAACAGAAAGGTGAATCATATGAATATTTTTTTGGCACAGACTCTGGAATTAGAAAATGCTCTGGAGTTTGAGACAATAGATGCTTTTTTTAAACATTATTTTACCTGGGATTTCTGGGGAGAAAAGCTTCCTTTGGTGGGGAATTTTGCAGGGAGAGTTCTGCTTACAATTCTTGTTTATATCATAGCCAGCAAGGTCATTCATAAGCTTTGTAAGATTATTGTACTTTCTATGCAAAAGGTTAATGCAGATACCGGAGTGACACAATTTGTGTCCTCTCTTGTAAAAATGTCCCTCTATTTTCTTCTGATAGTCACTATTGCCACCAGCTTTGGCGTAAAGGAGTCCTCCATTGCCGCACTGCTGGCTTCCGCCGGTGTGGCCGTAGGTCTTGCTCTTCAGGGTGGTTTATCTAACCTGGCCGGCGGCGTACTCATTTTGATTTTGAAACCTTTTGTGGTAGGCGATTATATCATTGAGAGCGCAGATAAGCAGGAGGGCACTGTGGTAAAAATTGACTTGTTTTATACTACACTTTCCACAATGGATAACAGGAGAATTACTATTCCTAACGGTACTTTGACCAATACAAGTATTATAAACGTGACGGCACGGGATAAGAGAAAGCTGGATATCAAAATACAGGTTTCCTATAAAACTAACTTAAACGAAGCAAAAGGAATACTGGAACATTTGCTTCAGGAAGACCCCTGTGTTTTGTCCCAGGAGGAAATGCAGGTGTTTGTGGACGAACTGGCAGCGGATGGAATTACTCTGGGAATGAGGGCCTGGGTGAAAACCGAAGACTACTGGCCTACCAGATGGAGATTAAATGAAAAGCTGAAAAATACCCTGGAGGAAGCCGGCATAGAAATACCCTATCCTCAGCTTGATGTGCATATCAAGGGAGAATAACAGACAGACTTTCTGCTTTATATAGAATTTATAATTTTTTATAATCAAGAAATATTTTTTTCCAGAATCCGGTGTTAAAATATATCATAGAATGGCAGCAGAAGGGATGATGAAAATTGAAAACACAGGTATTATATAAAAGCAGAACAGGAAATACGGAGAAGCTGGCCAAGGCAATTTTCGGTGCAATACCGGGAAAAAATAAAGATATAGCTCCTCTGGAAGGACAGACAGATTACGATATGGGAGATGTGTATTTTATCGGCTTCTGGACAGATAGGGGCAGCGCCAGTGTGGATGTGC
>CABSEJ010000201.1 GCA_902476765.1 uncultured Blautia sp. | reverse complement strand
ATGAGGCTGTATTGATGCTGAAAGAAGAATTCCTGGTAGACGTATATCCCCAGAGCGGTTCCAAAATTTCTTATATTCAAATAGATACCATGAAGGAGGGGCATTTTCTCCGTTCTGTCATAGAGCCGGAAATTATCCGTGGATTAGCCGGTAACTTATCTCTTGAGGCCATGGCCGGACTTCGGGAAAACCTGGAGAAGCAGAAGCAGGCCCTGGAGAAAGGGGAAGAGAGGATTGACGGTTTCTTTAAATTAGATGACAGCTTTCACCAGTTAATTTATCAGTTGGCGGGAAAGACTAGGACATGGTTTGCGGTGAAGCGGGTGAGCACCCATTATGACAGGGTACGGTATGTGGACGCTATTATGAACCATACAGAGCTGGGAAATATTTATGAAGAACATAAGAAGATTTTTGATATATTGCTGTTGGGTATGACGCCGGACTTTCAGCTGAAGACTTTTTATGACAGTCATCTGGGCACTTACCGGAAGGGATTTCAGGAGTTATTGGAGAAATATCCGGAATATTTTAACCTGCAGTAGGGTCTTTTCATTTTTACAGAGCTGTATATCAAATCAGGGAAAGGGGCCGTCGCATTAAGCAAAATATGCGAATATTTATACATTTTATTGCTCAGTCTGCGTCGCTTTGAGCCTAAGGTCCCAAAGCTATACTCGATAAATTCGCATAAAATGTATAAATATTCCTAATATATGCTTATATATGCTTAATGCGACGGCCCCTCCGGAAAATTAAGAGGGATAAACTGCTTTTATATTGGATTGCAAGCTTGTTTTTGTATTATTTGCACAAAAATAGGATTCATTTTTTATGATATATATATAGAATAACTTTTCTTTCTTGACATATGACGTCTCATGTGGTACAGTAGTGACAAGGAAAAAGAAGTCATACGTCATACTACTTCAAGACAAAAGAAATGAAAAGAAAAAAATGAAAAAGGAGGAAACATTATGTTTTCAGGAGGTATGGTGACAGGCCCATTGTTGATTGGGATTTTTCTTCTGGCAATTGTGGTCTTATTGTTGCTGATTATCAAGTTTAAGTTAAATGCATTTGTTGCATTGCTGGTTACAGCATTCGGCACAGGTATATTGGTAAATATGCCACTGCCTGACGTAGCGTCTACGGTTACAGACGGTTTCGGCAGCACCTTGGGAAGTATCGGTATGGTAACCGGCCTTGGTGTTATGCTTGGTAAGTTCATGTTTGAATCCGGCGGTATTGAATCTATTTCCAACAAGATTCTGGGAATCTTCGGTGAGAAGAAATCTCCTATAGCCGTAGCGGTTTCCGGATTTATCACAGGTATCCCTGTATTCGGTGATGTTGTGTACATTATGTTCGCTCCTATGCTCCGGGTGCTTTCTAAGAAAACAGGTATTTCTATGGTAAACTTTGCTTGTGCGATTTCCGTTGCCACAACCTGTACTTTCGCCCTGGTGCTTCCCACAGCTCCGCCTCTGGCTGTAGCCGGCGAGCTGGGAATTGAAATCGGTATCTTTTTCTTCTATGCTTTAATCTCTGCTTTCGTGGGAATGATTGTAGGCGGTATTGTTTACGGTTCTTTCCTGAATAAGCAGGACCAGAAGAATAAACATTTTTACACCTTTGATGATTTGGCAGCAGAAGAAGCTGCAATGGCAAAATCCGCAAACAGAAACAGAATGGGCGCAGGCAAGGCTCTGTCCATCCTTCTGGTTCCCATTATCCTGATTCTGCTGGGAAGCTTTGTTCCTCTGGCTATGGGCGATGATGCTGCTATCACACCTTTTGTGAAATTTATCGGTGACAAGAACTTTGCCATGATGATTGGTGTCATCTACGCTGCTCTGATTTCCAGAAAATATCTGGAGAACAGTATCACAGACATTATGACAGAAGCAGCAGACCAGGTTGGTTTGATTCTTCTGATTACAGGTGCCGGCGGAGCTTTCGGTAAGATTCTCCAGGCAACCGGAATCGCTGACTATGTGGCAGGCAGCCTGTCTCAGTTCAATATTCCGATTCTGGTGCTTTGCTTCCTGATTGCACAGATTATCCGCTGCGCTCAGGGCTCCACAACTGTTGCTCTTATGACAACAGCAGCTATTTTGTCCAGCACCATTGCAACCTGCGGTGTTTCTCCGATTCTGTGCGCCATTGCTATCTGCGCCGGCGGTATCGGACTTTCTCTGCCAAACGACTCCGGATTCTGGGCTATCAGCAGATTCTTTAAGATTTCTGTGCAGGATACCATCCGTGGATGGACCCTGGGCGGTTTCGTGGCAGGTGTTACCATCTTAATATTTGTATCTATTCTCTCATTGTTCCAGGGATTCTTGCCTGGTCTTATGATGTAATACATAGTGCAGTACCAAGCAAAAAGACATCGGAACAAAGCTCCGGTGTCTTTTTGCATAATTGAGGAAGCTCTGTTATAATACCAGTCGGAGGCTTTTTGGCCTTATACACATATAGTTATACACATATAGATTGAAAAATAAGGACGGACAAGATTATGACGAAACTAGAATCCCTAAACAACAGCAAAAAACTCCTTCCTCAGCAGGTAGCAGAGCAGATTATGAACCTGATTAAAGACAGAGAGCTGAAATCAGGAGATAAGCTGCCAAATGAATTTGAAATGGCCCAGCAGCTTTCTGTGGGAAGAGGAACCATCCGTGAAGCCGTAAAAATCCTGGTTTCCAGAAACGTGCTGGAAATCAAAAGAGGAAGAGGAACCTTTGTATGCAGACACCCTGGTATAGTAGATGACCCATTAGGATTTGCCTTTGTGAAGGACAAGAAAAGACTGGCTTTGGATTTGTGCGAGGTTCGTCTGATGATTGAGCCGGAAATCGCAGCTTTGGCTGCCATGCGGATTACCGACCAGGAGCTGCAGGAGCTGCAGGAAATAGAGGATGAAGTAGCGGACCTTTGCAGCAGAGGAGAGCAGCACATGGCTAAGGACATAGAGTTTCATGAAAAGATTGCCAAAATCAGCAAAAACTCTGTCATGCCTAAACTGGTTCCTGTGATTCAGGCCGGTGTATCGGTTTTTATAGAGGTTACGGATTTGGCTCTGGTCCGGGAAACGGTGCGGACCCATCAGTTAGTGGTGGATGCAATCCGGGACCGGGACAGTGAAAGAGCCAGAGCTGCCATGGTGGAACATCTCCAGGCGAATAAGGATAAAATAGAGGATATTTTTGGCAGAAATTAGTTGACCGGATGAGGGAAAAGTGGTAGTATTAAACATAAGAAGTATGACGTGTGACGACGGTAAGAAATTCCTGGTAACTGTACACATTTTTCAAAAAAGAGGAGATTATTTTTATGAAGCTGAGAAGTCAGGAACTTAGAAAAATCGCTCCGGAATTAGACCCTCTGCGTCTGGGTACCGGATGGAAGGTAGAGGACTTGTCAAAGCCCCAGGTTATTATTGAAAGCACCTTTGGAGACAGCCATCCCGGAAGCGGACATTTGCTGGAGCTGGTAGAAGAAGCCAGAAAGGGAATCGCAGAGGCCGGAGGACACGGTGCAAGATATTTTACCACAGATATGTGCGACGGCGAGGCCCAGGGACATGACGGAATCAATTACTCTCTGGCATCCAGAGATATGATTGCCAATATGATTGAGATTCATGCCAATGCCACACCTTTCGACGCCGGTGTGTTTATTGCAAGCTGTGACAAAGGAATGCCTGCCCATCTGATGGGAGTGGGAAGAGTAAACATTCCTTCTATCGTGGTTACCGGAGTTATGGATGCCGGCCCTGACCTTTTGACACTGGAGCAGATTGGAAAGTACAGCGCCATGTGCGAAAGAGGGGAAATTACAGAGGAAAAGCTTACTTATTACAAACAGAATGCCTGCCCATCCTGCGGCGCATGTTCTTTTATGGGAACTGCTTCCACCATGCAGATTATGGCAGAGGCATTAGGCCTTATGCTTCCCGGAAGCGCACTGATGCCTGCCACCAGCCCGGATTTAAGAGAAGTGGCAAGACAGGCCGGAAAACAGGCTGTATGGCTGGCAGAGCATGATTTGACACCGGATAAGATTGTAACCATGAAGTCTTTTGAGAACGCTATTATGGTCCATGCAGCAATCTCAGGCTCCACAAACTCTCTGCTTCATCTTCCGGCTATTGCCCGTGAATTTGGCATTGAGATTGACGGAAATACCTTTGACCGGCTTCACAGGGGCGCTCACTATCTGCTGAATATCCGCCCTGCAGGAGAGTGGCCGGCACAGTTCTTCTATTATGCAGGCGGTGTTCCTACCATTATGGAAGAAATCAAAGAAATGCTTCACTTAGACGTGATGACAGTTACCGGGAAGACTCTGGGAGAAAACCTGGAGGATTTGAAGAAAAACGGCTTTTATGATAAATGCGACGCTTACCTGGCTAAGGTGGGCTTAAAGAGAGAGGATGTTATCCGGCCCTTTGACAAGCCTTTCGGTACAGACGGCAGCATTGCAGTTCTTTACGGAAATCTCTGCCCAGACGGCGCTGTAGTAAAGCATACGGTAGTGCCTAAGGAAATGTTTGAGGCAACCTTAAAGGCCCGGCCTTTTGACTGTGAGGAGGATGCCATCCATGCTGTTCTCACCCATGAAATCAAACCGGGAGACGCAGTTATCATCCGCTACGAAGGACCTAAGGGAAGCGGTATGCCGGAAATGTTCTATACCACAGAGGCCATTGCTTCTGACCCGGAACTGGGAGCTTCCATTGCCCTTCTGACAGACGGCAGATTCTCCGGTGCTTCTAAGGGCCCGGCTATCGGACATATTTCTCCTGAAGCAGCATCCGGCGGCCCTATCGCCCTGGTAGAAGAGGGAGATTTGATTGAGGTAAATATTCCAAAACGTATTCTTCGCCTGGTAGGCATTGCAGGAGAGAAGAAGACCCAGGAAGAAATTGACGAGATTCTCAAAGAGAGAAAGAGCAAATGGACACCAAGACCTCTGAAATATCAGAAGGGTGCTTTAAAGATTTTCTCTGATAAGGCTGTATCACCTATGAAAGGCGGATACATGGAATAATGAATCTTTTTGACATTAAAGGAAAAAAAGCCATTGTCACCGGCGGAACCAGAGGCCTTGGCTATGGAATGGCCGAGGGATATCTGGAGGCAGGCTGTGAGGTTGCGATTGTAGGAACCTCAGACAAGGTGTTCCAGGTGGCAGAGGAGTTCTGCCAGAAGGGTTATGTCTGCCATGGGGTAAAAGGCGATTTAGGAAACCGCCAGGAGGTGTACCGGATATTTCAGGAATGTGTGGAAAAGC